>JAGRAY010000085.1 GCA_020434375.1 Bdellovibrionales bacterium
CTTTCCACCCCATAGTGTCTCAAAGCCAATCTAAACAAGGCGAAGCCGCTGAGGGGGTGGCTCCGTCGGCTTTGCCCATGGAGGGGGCGACGCGAGCCCCTATAATTAACGGAATATGAGATAGATTGGCCTATTATGAAATACTAGCTATTTAGCAAGCAATTCTTTCACGAGACTGATGTTTTTTTGGAGTGCTTTTAAAGAACCTTCTAATAATTTTAATGCAAGGGGGCCGTGTTTCATTTTTATTTTTTGAAAATTCTCGTGAGTCAGTTTTAGTAATTCTGTTTCTTCCAATGCAGTGATATCAAACTCAGCCTGAGAATTTGATACAACGAGACCTAAATCTCCAAAATATCCACCCATTTCCAAATTGAGGTTCAACGACGGATTGGCATGTTTTAAAGTGATAGCACCTGATGCAACCACTGTGAGTCCATCACTCACAGAGCCTCTTTGAGAAATCTGTTTTCCTGCGGCCAATTTACCTTCTTTAAAAAAAGGAGCCAGCATAGATAACTCAGCAAAGGAGAAATCTTGAAAAAGGACACACCGCTTAAGAGGGACGATTTTAGACATAACTAACGATACATGGCTTGATAATCGATGTAATTTTTTGCAGACCGCACAATATATGATTTTTCTTCTGAAGTTAATTCTCGTTTGATTTTAGCTGGAGAACCCATCGCCAGAACGCCAGAAGGAATTTCCACGCCTGGTGGAACCAGTGTCCCTGCGGCAATCATACTCATCTCATGCACATGGCACCCGTCCAGTAAAATGGCCCCAATACCCACCAAAACCGCATTGTCAATCGTGCAGCCGTGTATTTTTACCCCATGCCCAATAGTGACATCGCTTCCGATCGATACACTAAACCGAGATTTAGTTACATGGACTATACTTAAATCTTGAATATTAGTTCTGTCACCAATACGAATGGAATGGACATCTCCGCGCACAACCGACCCAAACCAAACACTCGACTGCTGTCCGATTTCAACTTGACCAATGACATACGCATTGGGAGACAAATACACCGATTCGTGCACACGCGGCTGGTGACCTGGAATACCGACGATAGGCACTATGCCACCAAAACCGGAAGCGATATATTATTTAACACTTCACCTTTAAATGTATTCGCAATCAGTGCTGAAATTTTCACATCAACCAGTTGACCAGTTAAATCCTGCGCACAGGCAAAGTTAATCGATTGGTTTCGCCTCGTTTTTCCGGTGAGTTCATCGGGCTCTCTCTTTGATCGACCTTCAACTAAAACCTCTACATTCCGCCCAACCCATTGAGATCTTAATGAATTTGACATTTCTTTCTGTAGGGTTTGAAGGCGATACAGGCGCTCTTTGGCGACTTTAAGTTCGACAAATTCATCTTTCCAGTTTGATGCCTTGGTGTTCGGTCTAGGAGAAAAACAAAACGAATAACTATCATCAAACTCAAATTTTTTCATAGCAGCAAGCGTTAGCTCAAAGTCATTTTCAGTTTCTCCTGGAAAACCCACAATGATATCTGTTGTAAGTGCAATCTCCGGTATCTTGTGTTTTAAGTATCCCAAGAGATCTTCAATTTTTTCAACCGTATAATCTCGATTCATCCTTTGCAAAACCTTATTTGAACCACTTTGAATGGGCAGATGAAGATGTTCACAAATGTTTTCCGATTCTGCCATGACATCGATCGTTTCTTTTGTCAGCTCAGAAGGATGAGAAGTTACAAAACGAAGTCGTTTTAAATCGCGAATATTACTCAATTGCCTTAAAAGCTCCGCAAAGGTTATTTCGCCGCTTCGATCGACACCGTATGCGTTTACATTTTGTCCAAGGAGTGTCAGCTCACGAACCCCCTTTGCAACCATTGCCTTTGCTTCTTCAAGAACATCTTTGGGTGTGCGGCTTACCTGACGACCTCTTGTAAAGGGAACAAGGCAAAAGGTACAAAACTTATCACATCCATTTTGAATCGTTAGAAGGTCAGACACCGGATATGACAAGTTCGACTTTTGGTTGGGTAAAAATGCGTAGTTCTGCCAGCCAAACAAATCGAGTTCTGAAAAAGTTCTTCGTTCTTCTTTCACTTTCTGAACAAGTACAGGCAAATTTGCCCATTGGTGGGTTCCAAATACAATATCCACAAAAGGAAATCTCTTTTTGATGTCTTGACCTTGCGATTGCGCAAGGCATCCGCCCACAGCGATCACCATATCGTGCCTTGCTGCTTTTGCTTCTCTCAATTTTCCAAGCGTTGAAAACGCCTTCTGATCTGCCTTTTCACGAATACTGCAAGTATTGAACACCACAAGATTTGCTTTTTGTGGATCAGAAATCCAGGTATATCCAAAGTTTTCATGGAACATGCGGTAGGTGCGGTCAGATTCATAGTCGTTCATTTGGCAGCCATAAGTTTGAATATAAATACTCTGCTTATACATTGTCAGCCTCAAAAAACTTTTCATAGACCATTTGATCCGCAAATTTTTGCGTTGTCAGAACGCGCCTCGTTTTGTCTATTTTTTTCAGATGCCCTGCAATCACTTTTCCAGGCCCAAACTCGACAATCGGAGCAACTTTAAATCGATTTAAAATTTTGCCAAGAGATTGCGCCCACAGCACTGGCTTCGACACTTGCATCGCTAACAACTCGGCTACGCGTTCAGAGGTCTCTACAAAATCTGCGCTAACATTTGCTACGTATGGTGGGCTCGGATCATTAAACACAAACTCTTGCATGAAGCTTTTTAATTGATCACCCGATGGGTTCATCATTGAGCTATGAAATGGAGCGCTTACCTCTAATGGAATAACTCGAATGGCACCGGCCTTCTTGCAGTCCTCGCTAGCTTTAAAAACGCCCTCAGTGGTGCCGCTAATGACAAGTTGACCCGGACAATTGTAATTGGCCGTTTCTACAACCAAACCCTGGCCAGTAATTTCACGACAAATTTTTTCAACAACGTTATCGTCAAGCCCTAAAATCGCAGCCATTGTACCCTGTCCCAATGGCACCGCTTTTTGCATGTATTGTCCTCGTGCTCGAACAATTTGCAAAGCGTCGCCAAAGCTTAAGACACCAGTGGCAACAAGCGCACTATACTCTCCTAGACTATGACCACAACTCGTAACGATAGCGATGTTAAACGTTTCTTTGAACCAACGATAAATTGCTATGCTCACTGTCAATAGAGCCGGTTGAGCGTTTTCTGTTTGTGTAAGCTGGTCTTGCGGTCCCTCAAAAATTAATCTCGACAATCTTGTTCCAAGAGCTCTATCGGCTTCATCGAAAGTATCACGACAAATTTGTGATGCTTCATAGTAATCCTTACCCATACCAACTACTTGGGAACCTTGACCTGGGAAAACTGCAATAATAGAAACTTTTTGTTCCATCATGACTCTTTTACGACAACTTCGGCACCCGGAGCAACTTTTAATCTATCTTTGGCTGAACCTTTGGGCACTGCAATTTCAAGCAGATTGTAGCTATTAATAATAGCGATAGCACCTCGATGATGCTCATAAGTGCTTTCAATACTCTCAATCGAATACTCTGAAATCAATATTTTGGGCTTGGTAAAGTTCTTTAAGACTTCGCCTGGAATATTCGTGATCACATTGCCAAAATGATCAAAAAACAAAACAGAGCCTTTTACAACCCCGTCCTGGCTTTGAACTGACGGGAGCTTTGATAATCCTATTTGATTTACCGGTATGCCGAAATCGCCTACCGGTAATCCTTGAATCAATTTACCCACGATATGTGAAAAAACATCTCTTCCTTCAAAGGTTACTGACTTTTTGGGAATATCTTCGAGACTCGGTACACGCCATATTTTTGCCCGTTCCATATCTAGAAAACTAAATACACCATTATCGGGCCCCACAAACCAATGACTATCTTGAGTTGCTACGATTCTTGATCGAGATGTCCCTACTCCAGGATCAACAACAACCAAATGAATCGTCTTTTTCGGGAAAAACGTCCACGCATGACTCAAAAAAAATTGAGCGGCATTAATGTCTTGTGGTGAAATGCCATGGGTCAGATCGACCAACACACATGAAGGATCGTAGGTTAATATAACCGCCTTCATCATTCCCACATACGGGTCCGTTGTTCCAAAATCGGTCGTTAAAGAAACAATACTCATGGTGTTCCATTTACAGCGTTGTCAGAAGCTCCATGTAATGAACAATCATTGGATCGCTCCAGTTTTTTATTCCTTCAACCTTATCTCTAATTTTACCTGTCTTATCAATAATAAATGTTTCAGGAACCTTAAATGTGCCAAATCGGGTTGAAACTGTTTTCTCTGAATCTAGCAAAACGGGAAACAAAGGCTCATGTTTAAAAAGTGTATTAAAATAGTTTTTTATTTTAACGGGACCTTCTCTGTCAATACTGACTGTAATCATGGCAAATTTTCGGTTTTCCATTTTGTGCAAAACCGTTTCCATCCAGGGAATCTCATCGGCACAAGGTGCACACCACGTCGCCCAAAAATTGAGGAAAATAACCTGACCTGCATATTGCGAAAGTCTAGTTGAATTTCCATTTAAATTTGGAAGCGTAAAATCAAAAGCACAGTCTCCAACCTTGTTCCCTTTAGAGCCCTCACATTTGAAATTCGCCAAAGACGAGTGAATAAAACCAAACGATAAAAATACGAGAACGAAAATTCTCAGATTCACGCTGACTTTTCTTTTTTAGTTTCCGTTTTCTTTTTTGAGGTTGCTTTTTTTGTGGCCTTTTTTAAAGGAGCCTTCTTAGTGGTTTCCTTTTTTGTAGCTTTAGCTTTTACTTTGGGTTCTTTTGTTTTCGTAGACTTTGCTTCGCTAGGCAAAAACTCGATAATGGCCGTCTCCGCGCCATCACCTCTTCGAAACCCCTGACGGTAAATACGTGTGTATCCGCCCGGTCGAGTTTTAAATCGATCAGCGATTTCTTCAAAAAGCTTACTAACCGCTTTCTTTTTATAAAGATATGCAGCAACCTTTCGCCTTGCATGTAAGTCCCCACG
The DNA here is from genome assembly GCA_020434375.1 of Bdellovibrionales bacterium. Taxonomy (GTDB): domain Bacteria; phylum Bdellovibrionota_G; class JALEGL01; order JALEGL01; family JAGRAY01; genus JAGRAY01. Next base: position 5,036 of record JAGRAY010000085.1, read on the forward strand.
CTTGGCCAGCGTTACCAAAGGTTCGACCACTTTTCGAAGTTCTTTAGCCTTAGTAATGGTCGTTACAATTCGCTCATGCTCTACGAGAGATGTCGCAAGACCTCTGAAAAGGGCTTTTCGCGCGTCTGGACGCCGACCAAAAGCACGTTTATTCGTACGATGTCTCATAGTTCATCCCCCTGCATGGTTTCCATAATTGGTGCCGAAGGTAATGAGTTTTTACGAAGGGCATCAATTTCCTTAACAGCTTCAACATCTAGTTTCATTCCCAAGGAAAGCCCCATATCTGAAAGAACTTCTTTAATTTCATTTAACGATTTACGGCCAAAATTTTTCGTTTTGAGCATCTCATTTTCGCTCTTTTGAACGAGTTCACCAATAAATCGAATATCTGCATTTTGAAGACAATTGGCTGATCGCACCGATAGCTCAAGCTCTTCCACGCGCCTTAACAAATGCTCATTAATACCATTAACAGCCTCTTCCATTTCCGGTTCAACTTTAACAGGTTCTGGAACAGCCTCATCAAACGTAATAAAAATTTGAAGTTGTTCTTTTAGAATCTTTGCTGCATAAGCTAAAGACTCATCTGGTTTCACGGACCCATTAGTCCATAGTTCCATCACTAGTTTGTCGTAGTCAGTTCTTTGTCCGACGCGAGCTTGCGTTACCACATAATTGACTTTTCGAATCGGTGAAAAAACAGAATCAATTGGCAATGTACCTATTTCATGATCTTCTTCTTTGTTACGATCTGCTGGCACATAACCGCGTCCCATTTTCACGGTCATTTCCATACTTAACTTAGCTCCAGAGCCAAGTGTCGCAATATGTTGTTCTGGATTTAAAATTTCAACGTTTTCATTAAGAATTATATCTTTGGCTTTTACTATGCCCTCACCTTCGGCTTTGATTCTAATAGTTTCAGGCCCTTCTGAATGACATTTCAAAAGTACCTGCTTAAGATTCAAAATGATCTCTGCGACGTCTTCTGCCACGCCTTTGATCGTGGAGAACTCATGCTCAACACCCTGAATTTTAATACTTGAAATCGCAGCACCTTGAAGAGATGACAATAGGATTCTACGCAACGAATTACCCAAAGTAATTCCAAATCCCCGTTCCAAAGGTTTCAAAGTAAATTTGCCATAGATATTTGTAAGGCTTTCTTTCTCGACCTCTAAGCTGTTTGGCTGAATTAAATCTTTCCAATTTCTGTACATGGCTTTTCTCCTCAATAATAATTATTTAGAATACAATTCAACAACAAGCTGTTCCTGCATAGGCATGGTCAGATCTTCCCGAGCTGGTATACCTTTAATAGTCGCTGTATAATTCGTCTTGTTAAGTTCAACCCACGCTGGAAGTCCACGTCTTTCAACCGCATCTAAACACAAGTTAATACGAGACTTTTGACGACTCTTTTCAACAACTGAAATTTCCTGCCCCATTTTTAACTGGTACGATGGACAGGTGACTCTTTTTCCATCCACCATAATGTGTCCATGAGAAATAAGTTGGCGACCCTCACTTCTTGAAGATGCAAAACCACTTCGGTACACCATATTGTCTAACCTTTGTTCTAAAATAAGTAGAAGGTTTGTGCCTGTAATCCCCTTACGTCTTTCGGCTTCGTGAAAATACTTTCTAAATTGTTTTTCATGTATGCCATATAGCCGTCTAATTTTCTGTTTTTCTCTCAGCTGAATTCCATAATTAGATGCCTTGGTTCTTCCCTGACCATGTTGCCCAGGAGGATACCCTCGTCGATCGATTGCACATTTGTCAGTATAGCAACGATCTCCTTTTAAAAAGAGCTTGGTTAGCTCTCTTCTACACACTTTACATGCTGATTCAATAACTTGAGACACTCTTCACCTCTCCTTAATTAACTTCTACTAAACTCATTTATCAAACTCTTCGGCGTTTCGGCGGGCGGCAACCATTATGTGGGATCGGCGTCACGTCTTTAATAATATTGATTTTAATGCCTGCCGATTGAAGCGCACGTATCGCTGCCTCTCGACCCGCGCCAGGTCCCTTAACTTCAACGTCAACAGCTCTCACGCTGTAGGAGTCCATTGCTGTTTTTGCAACACGGTCTCCGGCAATTTGCGCAGCAAAGGGCGTCGACTTTTTGGAACCTTTAAATCCCTGAGCGCCAGCACTCGCCCAACACAATACATTGCCATTTGGTTCTGTAATAGTCACGATCGTATTATTAAACGTTGCCTGGATTTTAACCATCGCTACGGG
>JAGRAY010000086.1 GCA_020434375.1 Bdellovibrionales bacterium
AATGGCTTGAAAGAGAAACTCCCCATAAAAGGGACGCTCTTGAGAATGCCTCTATGCATTTCGATAAAGATGATAAACTTACGGTCAATACTTTAGAAGCCATTTATGGTCAGGAAAGTAGTTTTGGAAAAAATAGACGAAAACGCTACATCGATGGCGCTGCGGGCGATTTCCAGCTAGAGAAGAAAACAGCAAAACGAATGGGATTAACAATCTCTAGTAAAAATGATCCTCGTTTTGATATTGATGATGCCTCCGCAGCTGCTGCAAAATATTTGAAGACTTTAGACAGTAGTTTTAGCAAATCCACCACGCTATCAAAAAATCTAAATACAATTCCTGTTTCAAACGCGTCTAAAAGAGTCAGATTTGCAATTGCCGCCTACAATGCCGGAGAAGGGCGAATTGCAAAAGCCCAGAAAATTACTAAAGAGTCTGGTGGCGATCCAAATAACTGGGATGAAGTAAAAGAAAACTTAGAGGCCGCTGGTGCCTCAGCGGAAAAAGCTAAAGAAATTCGAGAATATGTTGAAAAAGTAACCGCTTACGAAAAAGAATTTTCAAAGAAATCTAAAGCCAATAAACGAGCTAAACATAAAAAGGCCAAAAAAATAAAGAGGGCTCCCGAAGGGGGGCATTGGGTGACAATTAAGGGGAGACACATTTTCATTGAAGATAAACGCTAAACTAGCCTTACTTTTATTTGTCTCAATTGGGAGTTCTACTTTTGCAAGTGAACCTTCACTTTGTGTTGGCCGCCCTATATCTACAAATAAAAAAAATCTTAACTGTTTAAAAAATCACATTGAGAATAAGTCGATTAAAGATAATTTTAAAAGACTTGTGGATCGCAGAAAAGACTGCATCGCATGTAGCGAAGAGTTCTCAGGTGAAAGGAATTTTTCACCGCTATTTGATCTTCACTTTTTAACACTGAAGATGGAACGAAGCCCTTTTGGTGGCCATTTCTCGTATGTTATGTTTAAGGAAAGTCCAACGCGTATCTATCGTATATGGGTTTATGAAATTGACACTGGCACTTTGAGAATTCGGGAAATTGAAGCTATTAAACCAGATGCTAAAATGACAAAAATTCTAACGGCCCTGAAAACATCTGAATATAAGCAGTTTTGGTTCTAGAGCGTATTTAAATTTCAATATGTCTACTCATATTTGGTGTCATTCAGGGTGAACTTTAGAGATGTCATCACTTTGGTTTAATGCTATTTGATAAAAGCCAATCGATCACTTCCCTTTTTACCCTTTCATTATGATATCGAAACCACTTGGCCTGCTCTGCCGGATACTCATACAGCACATTCTTAAACAGCCTGAAGGCGCCTTGCCCATCAAGCGCTATTTGGAGTTTTTCACGAAGTTCATCGGATTCAACGTCGTTGGCAAAATCGTCCATGAATCGATAGGCATCGTGGCTTTCAATTCGTGGTATATGCAAGTAGCGTCCTTCTTCGTCGGAGCTGATCCGTTTGGCATCTTCAACTTGGTCCTTCTGCCACTCAGGTAAGCCGTCTATTCCCTCTTGAACATTTTCATCGACTAAATTTTGGACGTCAGCCATCACAAATAATATTTCACCAGTCTCTTGGTCCAGATAATGAAAATGGTCATAATCCGCAGAGTTATTTTCCATGATGTCAACCAACTCATCTATGTCTACTTTTAGCTCTTTCAATTCCATCTCCTTAGCTTAGCTTCTCTTCTCTTTGGTGACGGTCGGCGAGACATTTATTCTGAATATCGACTCCAAAATCCTGACTTCCTGGCATGTGCCTGTTTGAGAGATTGGAAATATTGGCTATGAGTCGGAAAGGTCGACCAATCGGTGATATTCTTATTCAGGCGTTCAAGCTTGCGGAGATAGTCCACACCATGATGGTAGATCTTCGACTTGGCTCGTCTGAGAATTGAATCTAACAAGGCCCTGTAAATCAAACTCGCTACAAGATGCTTTTCATTCTCCTCCATCACCCTAGCCAATGGGAGTAATGAATAATATCGGTCCCCATCCAACGATGCCGCATGCCTTAAAACGTAGTTTTCAGTCTCATCATAGGCTTCGCAGTAGGTGAGAAATTCGGCGTGTGATGGATTCCATTTTCTATTTGCTGTGATGTCCTTTATGGCGGCAGAGCAGTGCTTTTCTCTTTTGTCTTGTCCCACGACTGTCAAAAGTTCTTCAAGGGTAGACTTGGAGTAATGATCTTTAAAATCTTTTTCCAAACTCGCGATCAGTTGATCTATCTTGCCAGTGGACTTAAATAGCTGCTTCTGCAAGTTGTTTTTTTCATAAGAGGAAAATGAGTCATTTTCAGGGACCTGGTTCAATATCTCCTGGGCTTTATTTAAATCACCCGCCAAAAAATAAACCTCTGCGATTTCCACCAGGAACTTGCCGTTAATATTTTCGCCAAGCCTCTTGCGGGTCAATTTTTCAAATAAAGGTGCATCTTTCATCTGTTTTGCAAGATGAGGAAGCTTCCAATCCGAAGCATTTGATTCCGATGAACCTTTTTTTGAATCATTTTTCAACAGTTCAAACATTTTCCTGAGTTCTGTTGGATTCAAGTACCGATGAGCCTCATCTATAAGACAATCCCTTACTCCATATCCGTCATTTCGAATTAAATCTATTATGGAATTCAATAACTCAGTTTTATCCGGTATTTTCTTGGCAAATTGAACGAAGAGCTCCAAGGCATCATATCTAAAGACATCGCCTACAGACCCACTGGAGTCATCGACCATATTAAAAATAGGTTCATCTGTTTTGTAAAATTCAAAGAGGAGTTGAATGCCCTCCTTAGGGTTGGATGCTCCAACTTTAATATCTTCAATCAAATCTGAAATTTCGCGCGCAAAAGAAGACGAGTGCTTCCAAGGGACATACCTTCGACCATCACTTTTATAATATTTTAATTTTTCCTTAAATAACTTTACGTTTTGAGTTTGGCTGGATATGGCTCGATGAACTTTGTTGTTTGCTGATTCACTATCACTTGCTATTTCTATAAGAAGGTCCGCAAGGGTGCCAGCCCCCAATGCAATCAGCTTGTCTTTTTGTGAAAGGCCCACTATTAAATAATCTCCTAAATTTTTTCTGCAAAGGCTAAAACATAGCAAAGAATGTGAGGTTTTTCAGATGTTTTGCCATTAGATTTTTCGCCCTTTAAATCGCTTATGTTTTTCATGGTGATGCCCAATCGTGAACGGATATTAAATGATCTTTAGTGTGCTCATGAAGTAGTGGCTGGAGTTTTCTCTCAAGAATAGAAATAAATTCACTGACATCACCAATTGCGGGGTTTGCGATACTCTTAAAAACATCTTCCCAAGACGTGTATACTTTTTCATATAATGTTAGTTCATATTTAGTTTTGGATTTATTTTCCTTTAGTTCGTACACCAGCCAACAGATGTCAGCTTTATCCATATCAACACGATTAATCTCAGGTAATGTGTTGAAAAATGGCCTATCGACAACAATGGCCATTTTCTTTCCCCAAGCTTTAAGTATTTGTCCCTTATATATAAGCTGAGGTGCCAAACGTTTTCTAGATGAAGAAAGAAAATCTGGGCGAGGATAAAATTTTTCTTTAGACCAGTCCATTCTCGCTCGCTTCTTTGGGTCCTCCATATAGTATTCAAATGGATTGCGTATGTTCCCAGACACATAAACTGACTGTATTTCTACAGCACCAAAATCAAGAACTTTTCCTGATGAATTATGTTTAGCAATAACTAGATCAATATTACCTGCAGACGCTCCGGTTTTTTCTTTCAATCTAACTTCTTTAAGGGCAGTACATCCCTTACTACTTCCAAAGAAAAAATCAGCTGCATCTTCGGCAATTTTCCATCCCTCACGAAAGCGAATAGGACAAATACACACTACATCACCGTTGCTATACATACTGCAAACACCGAGAGGGGCATCTTTCTTATCTTTTGTGCATCGGGGAACATTGTTGTGATGCATGCAAAGCTCTTCGTCACGGCTCTTTTTTGCTTTTGCACTGAAGTCAGTTGTTTTGTAACCAAAGACTTCAGCTAGAGGATGATTCGGATGAGATTTTTTTAACTTAGCCATTTGAGATCTTTCCCAATAACCAATTCTGTCATCTTGGCGTGGTGGGTATTTTTCATCGGAATGAGTTGTGTTTGAAATTTATTCTTTTGGGCAAGTTGCTTTAACTCCTCCGAATCATCGTAAGTAAATATGAAATCGCCTTTAGCTTTTTTAAAGGTAGAAAATAATTTTTCATGATCAAGTTCATGGTGACTGTACAGTCGTCTTCCAGCTCTTTTGCCAGCAGCGGTATAAGGTGGGTCGACAAAATAGACTGTTTGCTTATCATCCAGAAATTCTTCTATGGCTTCAAATGCATCACCTTGCTTGAACTCAAGTTTTGATCTTATTGTCCCAATACTCATTATTCTTTTAGCCAAAGTTTCCGGATACCAGCGAGAAGAAATACCTCGCCCATTTTCCCCATTTTTGATCAATCCGGAGCCAGGCGCCATGATGCCACCATGACTCACTCTATTTCTCAAAATAGTTTGAAATGCTCTTTCGTCAGTGGATCGAGGTTTTTTCTCAAGAGTTCTCTTTGCATTTTCAAGGGTCATTTCAAAATTGAGTATTTTCTTAGCGAGCTTTTCATAATCTCCGTAAACTAAGATTTTCCAAACAGCCGCTACTTCTTCATCCAGTTCAACGAGTAAAACTTTTTTAGCTAGGTTATCGAAGGCTGCTGTAAGACCAACTATCCCGCCTCCTGCAAATGGTTCAACCAATAGCTCTGGTGCCCGAGATTTGGACATAAGCCATCTTCGCAAAGTAGGGACGAACCAAGTCTTGCCACCAGGATACCTAAAGGGACTTCTCTGGGGCACTGAAGCTACATTTACGATTTTGTTTGTTTCTTTGTTTCTAAATAACTCAAGTTGCATCTGCAGCTCCTTCAACTAAAGGACTGCTATCACCAGTGGTTTCAGCGGCTTCGCCTGCCTTAACCCACTGGTCAACTTCGGACACCTGAAACTTCCACTGTCTGCCTACTTTATGAGCTGGCATCTTCCGACGTTCGAGCCAACGATAGATCGACTCCTTTGAAACACCTAAATGTTCTGCGATTTCATCAACTGACAACCATCGCTCTTGCATATTCATAAAGTAAGCCCCCTGGATGGATGACTCATTATTAATGACTATTAGAAACAAGTAAATACAAATTATGACGAAAATGTATGCCCGAATTTATGCGACGAGCCATTAAGCAATCTGGTGTTCCAACGATCCTTGGACGCTGGCATGGCCCGCTTATGGTTTACGCTAAATTCTTGAGAAGACTTACTAAGATAGACGGAATTTTATTTTTTTTGAGAAGCAAAAGCCAAAATATGTCCGTCATGGTCCATAACATATCCGGCTTGATCTCCCCAGCCCCGCTCCTGTATTGGACTTAATTCAATAGCCCAAACTCTTTCGCTCTCTCAAAATATGATTCTGGTGATGCCACTCTCATATAGAGTTCTACACGGGGAACTCCTGAAGCCTTTTTGGGATCAGGCATCTTGTCTCCGAGGAGCCCTTTAATTCCTGTCTCTGGCATTAAACCAAGAACGTGTTTTTCAGAAAGCTGAAACTCTGTCATTCCTGGTACATTGAGCGTTGGATTTAGTTCAAGGATGAGGGAATAAAAATCGGTACTCTTCTTTTGATCAGCTACATACAGAATTGTATGGACGATCATAGTGACCCCCGTGCCTGTATTAAATTATCGGAGCCTTGTGAAAAAAAATCGCGTTGGCGCTTGCTTATTCGGCTTGCCTTTGTTCCTTCCTCTGTATGAATTTGATAACCCATCTTCTTGTAAGCCAAAACTCGCTTCTTAAACATAGAAACCGTTAAGGCACTGGAGCCATCAAGATAGTCATAAATTCGAGCTTCAGATTTTCCAGGACTTGATCTGTGAAGACGGCCAGCATACTGAATCAACTTTCCTTTAAAAGAAACTGGCATTCCAATAATAAGCGTATCCAATGAAGGGAGGTCAAAGCCCTCCCCAATAAATGAACCAGTAGCTAGGATGTAAGGTTTCATATCATTTTCAGGGGCGTTTTCAATTTCTGCAAGGGCCGCGGCCATCGCTCTTTTTCCCATTCCTCCTACCAGTACAAATCCCTTAGCGTTTAAATCGCTCAACTTTGAATCAAAAACTTTAGAAAGCAATGCCAGATGTTCTTTGCGCTCCGAAATCACCAAAGGAAAGCGACCTTCTTCTATGGACTCTCTTAGGTCATGGGCGACTAGTTCAAGACGATTCTCATCTGCAACTAGCTTCTCCCAAACCTCATGAATTGGAGGTTGTGGACCAGCGGCTTCAGGCATTTTAAAATCAGTTTCACGAACAATTACTCTCTTTGCTAACTCAAAGTTATTCAATTCTTTCATTTCATGTCTAATTGGGCCGCATTGCATATGAATAATTGCCTGGTGTCCGTCTTTACGATAGGGAGTGGCAGTCAACCCAAGAACGTACTTAGCTGGAATTTTCTTTAATACAGACTCAAAAGAGACAGCAGGAATGTGATGACACTCATCAATGATAATCTGACCGTACTGAGACAAGATCTCTTCGGGATTTTCAATTTTTGCTAAAGTTGGAAGCATGCCAACGTCTATTTCAAGTGTTTGTTTCTTTCTTGAGCCTTTGATGGTGCCAATCTTTTTTGGTTCTATACCGAGGAAGTTGGCAATTTGATTCTTCCACTGTTCAAGAAGTTGCGATCTATGGACCAAAACAAGCGTGGACGTTTTTCGTTTTGCAATTAACCAACAACCCATAACTGTTTTACCAGAGCCAGGAGGGGCAACAAGTACTCCTGTATCATTTTTTGCAATCACATTCGTTGCTTTTTTCTGATCTTTTGTAAGCGTCCCAGTAAATTTAAATGAGACTTTGGAAAAACGAGGCCTTGAATCGTTAACGACAACCGAACTTCCAGCTTTCTTTGCAATTTGAAGACAGGCATCTAGAGAACCTCTTGGTAAAACCAAATAGCTTGGACGAATTTCTCCACAAAAAATAAATCGTGGAGTTTTCCATGTGGAAAATCTCATTTTCTCTAATTTGAAAAACTCAGGGTTGGCAAAGACTGCTGTTCTTTTCATTGCGGAGAGGATAGAAGCAGGCAGCTCCCTGACGTCTATGGTAAGCTGCGAACTATAGTCAATTTTGATTTGTCCAGAGTAGC
>JAGRAY010000087.1 GCA_020434375.1 Bdellovibrionales bacterium
CCTATGGTCACTTGCCTCTCTATTTGCAGGCCGCATTATTTAAATTACGGATGTGGCTAGGACTTGTTTCACCGGATCATTTTCAGGAAATGATTGTGTCTGGTCGAATGTTTGCAGCAATGCTCAGCCTTGGATCAATCTATTTGACTGGCAGACTTGCGTCCTATTTAGGACTTTCAAAATGGGCATCTTATCTCGCGGCATTTTTAATGGCTGTTTTCCCGCTTTCTGTTCAGCTGTCACAATATAGTACAGTCGATGCGCACCTTACGTTTTTTTCGTTGCTAAGTTTCGAGCGAGCTTTTGCATATAGATCTCATCACACATGGAAAAATATCATTTGTTTGGGAGCGAGCCTAGGTGCTGCTTTAGCCTGTAAAATCACTGCAATTCCTCTCCCTTTAATGATTTTTATATTTCTTTGGCCATTGAGGAAAAATACTCACTTTTGGACGCTCCCGCTGGTTACTTTGCTTTGCTTTTTTACGATGCAACCGTACGCACTTTTAGATTGGTTTAATTTTTCAAGAGAGATTCAAGAGCAAATTCAATGGGCGCGGGGAATAAATCCGCCTATTTTTTTTCATCAATATGAAAACACCTTAAAATATCTGTACTCGATTAAAAACCTATTTGCATACTCTGTAGGATCTGCCTCGTTCGTATTAGCTTGCTATGGGATTATCACAAGTAAAAAAAATCAAAATCAGTTCTTAATACTTGGTTGGCTACTATGGAACGTCGTCATGTTAGGTGCTTCCTATGCTAAGTTTTCCAGATATTGGTTGCCTTTACTACCAATCTTTGCAATCTATACTAGCTTTGGTTTTGAGAGTTTAAAGCGTCATTTACCTCGATGGCTAAATAGAACTGTAATAGGCATTTTTGTCGCTTTTTCAGCCCTTACAGGTGTTGCAACCCATACTATTCATCTTCAAAAACATCCCTATCGAAAAGCATCTGAATGGTTAGATAATGATGCGGCTCCCCAAAAAGATATTCATATCTTGCTCGACAGCGTTTGGGTGGGATTCCCACCTGTAGGAACGAAACTTGGATCACGTCATACCAAAGTAAATTACGCGGAACTGTTTGGACTCATGAATGATTCGACCTATGTTGACCGAATCTCAAATAAGCTATTCGAAGCAGAGTATTTCATCACTCTAAATCACATGTCCATTCGAACAGCTTACGAACAGATTTACCGTAAGCCAATTCAAGCGAAAACTTTTGATGCGCTTCTCAATGGAACACTTGGATATAAGCTTTCTAAGGTCGTGACCACGCAACCGATGTTTTTAAAAAAAATACTTAATGATTTTTCTTTAGATCCTTCGATTGCTATTTATGATCATCCAACCCTTTTTATTTGGAAGAATCAACGGCACTTTTCAGCGGGTATGATCAAAGAAAATATCTTAGATACCTTTGTTCAGTCTCCATCCAGTTCACTTAAGACCTACGAAAGTTTTGCAACCGATTCTATCAATGCCAATGAACTCGGCTCTTTGAAACAAAAAGACATACTTCCAATTCGAACGGAATCCGCGCAAGATAGACAAATTTTGGATGGTAAGTGGTGGCATCCTGTAATTTGGATATTGTTTTTTATGTTATCGGGGATCGCAGGTTGGCCATTGGCAAACAAGGTGATACCGAATAGTTCGGGTCAAGGGTATGGTACTTCAAAATTGTTGGTTTGGATTGTATTTGCCTATGTCTTGTGGTGCATTGGTCATTTGCCCTACCAACTTCTCTCTCAAACAATTGTTGGCATCTTATGGGTTGCACTACTTATGTTCGGTGGTTTTACCTGGTTACGAACGAATTTTACGTGCCAAATAAAATCGTGGGATACCATGAAAGAAGTGTTGATTGTGGAAGGCATCACCTTGATGGTATTTGTGATTTTCTATCTATTTCGCCTTTTTGCTCCGGATATTTACTGGAGTGAAAATCCAATAGACTTAAGTTATTTAGCTTTGCTTACGAAATCTTTGACAATGCCACCCGTTGATCCTGGTTATTCTGGCACAACACTAAACTATTACTACTATGGCTTTTATCTTTTTGCTTTGCCAGCGAAAATATTGGGGATTCCGCCCAATATTAGTTATGGCCTCTCGATGGCTACTGTTCCAGCATTAATGGGAGGCTTAGTTTTTACACTTAGCTCATCATTTGTGAAACGACCTTATCAAATTATGTGTGGTCTTATGTCAGTAATACTGACTCTCTTTATTGGAAATCTTGATGGCGTGATCCAGTTTATTGAAAAAGGCGGCGTCAATGGATTTAATTTTTTTAGAAGTGCTCACGAAGTCATTCCATTCACAGTTCACGAATTTCCTCTGTGGTCATATCTCTTTGTTGATCTGCATGCGCATTTAATCTCTGGGCTTCTATTTGTATTATTTCTGTGCTGGATGCGTTTTGTAGATTTATCCAAGATTAAAAAATCGCAACTTGCAATTGGCGCTGTGATTTTAGGATCTATGGGGCCTAGTAGTACATGGGATTATTTTACGTGTGTCATGCTAGTGCTATTGAGTGCGACCTATTACTACTATAAGACCCGTAAGCTAGATCAGATTCGACCATCTATGGTGTTAATCATTGGATCCTATCTTTTGTTTTTGCCTTTTTACCTTATCTTCACGAAGAAAATGGCAAAACTAGGAGTCGGTTTTGTAGGTGATCAAATGACGAATCTTTACAGCTCCATCGTATGCTTTGGTATCTTCTTGCCATTTGTCCTTGCAGAATCGTTCCGAGAAATCGGAGTAAGAGTCAAATCGAAACAGTACAAACTACTGGTGCTGATCTTTTCGATTATTTTAAGCATGGTTCTTATATTGTTTTTAAGTTTTTCTCGAATTCCTGGGACATTCTTACTCTATGGATTTTGCAGTGTTGGGGTCTTACTAGCCTTGTTAAATCAACAAAAGAGTCAATATCTCAGCGCACGAGGGTTAATTTTTTATGCCATGATTATTCTTTGTATGTGTGAAGTGTTTTTTATACGAGACTGGCTTCAGGGTGGAGAATGGAAACGAATGAATACAGTATTTAAATTTTATTACCAAGTGTGGTTTATGTTTGCCTTGGCATTGCCTTGTATAGCTTTGGATGTGTATCAGCGCATACGAACAGTTAAAGAGAAGAAATTGTTTTGTGTGTTGTGTGTGGTACTTCTCATTTGTGGTCTATTGTGGCCTCTAGGAGCTTGGCGATCGCGGGTGATTGATCATTCGTTTCAAAGGCAGGGACGATTTGATGTAACAATGAACGGACTAGATTGGCTTAAACATCTTCGGCCTCACGAATATCGAACGGTTGCTTGGCTATGGCAAAATGGCAAAACTGATGATGTGATTTTGGAAGCCGGACATCATGACTATCAATATGAATACAACGTTGTGTCCTCTGCGTCGGGTGTTCCAACAGTCCAAAGTTGGTGGAGTCATACTGAGCAAAGAGATCGTCCATATTACAAGCGTTCTATGGATGTTCGGGAGTTTTACCAAACTCAAGATATAAATCGAGCCATACAAATCTTAAGAGATTATCACGTCACTTATGTGTACGTTGCGGAGCGTGAGCGCGAACAGTATGGCATCCAAGGACTTAGTAAGTTTACAACATCTTCGAAGTTATTTGAGCCTGTGCTTGTAGATCCGCTGGGCAACTTGTATCGCGTGATATATTGAAGGCCTATGGATTGCTCAGCTAAGAACAGGAGTCTTGAGAAGTGATACTTGAGAGTCTGTTGTATTTTGGAGGTGGGGCATTCACACTTTTATTAATGTTTTGGATAGGCGAACCAATTCGTTTCCGATTGTTTCCGAGTGAAGATAGTGACAATCATAAACTTCAAGTATTTTACAGTATTATTTCTGGCTTCATTGTTGTGATTACTTCGTGGAGCGTTGTGCAAACATTTGGCAAGACAATCAATATTTTGTTTGTTGGCATTTATTTGTTTAATGCGGTTCAAAATAAATTTAAACCTAAATATAAATGGAAGTGGTTTGAAAAAGACCTGCAAATAGTATTTTTCGTGTTTGTGCTCACTTCACTTCTTTTTGTTTTAGTGGCCCCTCTTGCGAGTATCGAAAACGATCTGATTTACTATGCAAAGATTTCGGAATTCTTGTCAATAACAGGATTTGAAAATTGGTATCACGCCTATGCTGAAAAGTTATCGGTTTTTAGAGGTGTCACGCCCTATCATTATTTTGAACTCTGGCTTGCAAATATAGTGGTTGAAATGACAGGCATACCTGGGGTTTTAGTTTTGCTTCACTATGTCTATCCGATGCTGCTTTCCCTAGCACTTTATGGTGCGAGTGGACTAATAAAGCAAAACGTAAACAAATCAAGACTCAAAGAACCAATCATTATCATACTTTTAAGTCTTATAACTATTGAGTTAGTCGCACATTTGTACGTGCCCTCGGGTTGGTATGTCTATATGAATCCGTGGTTACGACCTAATTTTATTATATATGTTCTGTTTCTTATCCCAGTGTTGGATCAAATTAGACAAAGAAATACTGTGCAAGCTATGGTTGTGTCAATGCCTCTTGCGATTGTTTCGATTACAAATGCGCCGTCAGTATTTGTTACGCTGATGGTTTTGTTTGTTTGTAGTCTGTTTCGAAATCAATGTTCGAAGAGCATCACTTCTTTTTTGATCTTGTTTGTTTCCATGAGTGTTTGTTCTATAGGTTTCTATAAAATATTTGGCATTGACATTTCTGTGCTAATGGGTCGCGAGAGCAACTCATTGACAATGATCTATAAGACTATTTCACTTTGGAAAAGTATCCTACTAACTATTGCAGATATTCTGATTAATATAAGTGTGTTGTTATTCGTGCTGTACGGAATTGGCAAAATATTAGCCTCTAAAGTGGCGATTCCATGGCAACACATCGGCTTCGGTGCTTTATTGACACTCTCTGGACTGCTGTGTTTCCAGGCTGCACCATATATCGACAACGCTTATCAATTTGTTTACTTAGGTTTCGTTGCACTGTGGATCACTTGGGTAATTTATTTTACTGAAGTGTTTCATCATTTGGGTCGGTACTCACAAATAACTTATATGCTGTGTTTGCTTGCTTTGTCTGCCATGAGTGTGAAAGATCGATTAAATATTAATCTAAGCGAAAAAAGTTTGGCCAGAATGCATTTGAAGAGAAGCCAGTACACGGAGTCCAAAATAATTGAAGCAGAACACTTGATCCTTCATAAGAAATATCTTCACGGCGGATATTTGATGAACAGGAAAGAGTCTGAGCAAATGGCACCCAAAATGAAACATGCTTTGACCTATACACCACAAAACAAATTAGCCTATCTATCAAAAGGTCTCTTTCTGGAACCTTTGGTCGCACCGGAAATTTTGTATTGTGATCGCAATCAATCATATTCTAAAGCCAAGGCGTTTAACTACTTGTTGCCATTTTACAAAAGCTATCGACCAGGTAGAGATTACCTCAAGTCGTATGTGAAGAAGTCGGGGATTCAATTTATAATTGACACATCTTCGGAGCTAGTTGCGCTCGACGCCTTTTTCTCGCGCTCCCATTTTTGAACTGAGAGCCTGTACTGACGTCTTGCAGATGAAGTTAAATCATAGCCAGCTAAAACTAAAAAAACGGCAGCAGGCAAGTGAAATGCCGGAACCCACTCCGCATGATGATAAACTCTCTTAATAACAATGCCAGCTACAATGAAGATCACAAACAAAGTGAGGTAAAGCCAGCCTCTAAGGCTAATACGACTATTGTGTTTCATGTTGTCTCCGTAGTATTCGCTTAGACCATAAGAATGCTCCCACAAAAAGTGGGATAAACAGCAAATTAAACAAGCCATATTCTTTGGTGAAGCTCATAAAAATCTGATCGTGAACAACTATGGGAAATGATACTTCACTTGAAGTATCATTTACTGTTAAGATGTATTGTCCTTTCGATTCCAACCAAAAGTGCCCTTTGTACTGTTTATTCTCTTGGTTAAGTTTAAGTGCAAAAGATAGGGGTTTATCACGGCTTTTTACAATGGCTGTTGGTGTGCCAATGAATTCATTGATTTCGATAAAAATAGGGTTCAACTCTCGAGTGTCTTGTGTGGAAATGGCTACTTTCATTGTCTACCGTCAATAGTTAAAGAGTTTGCTAAGTGTAGCGACGGTCTCAATATGATTGCCATACCAATATCTGGGTTACTATCACTGTAGACTTTAATAATATCGTAGCGACGGGTATCTTTTTCTTTCATCGTGAAGCTCTGATCATTGAAAAGGGGAATGTTTTTTAAAAAATGCCAATCATTAATGGACATATAATTTGGTAGGCCATGAATGTTTAGATTTATAAAGGACCCTGATCGATTGGTGATCACTAATTCAGTTCCTTTAAAAATATTTGATTCGAACCCTTGACGCGATATTACGAGTTGTTTGATGGTTTGAATCTGTGACATATCTTCTGGGTTAAGAACAATGTGATTTGTGGAGGCTTTCGTAGTTTTATTAACAGGAAAATGATCAGCTGCTTTTATTGTACGCATAGAAAATAATATACTTGTCAATACACCTAAAAATATGAAAAAAAACCATGCGAGTTTTTTGAACCCACGAGTATTTTGGTATGTTGAAAACCACTCTTTGATACAAAAAGATAGAAATATGAAAGCTAAGCTATCAGTCAAAAATATACTTAGATACATCCAATGAAAAGGTTGGTTATTTGAGACTAAGGTGTAAATGAGGCTCGACAACTTAAATCCTGTATATCCAAGTCCAAAAAAAGCTGTTGAGAGGAGCCAGTGTCGATTTCGTTCTATAATTAGAATTCCAAAAACGAGAAAAAAAATCCAAAACCAATCAATGTTTGTGTGCTGATGCGGATTCAGGTTTCGAACCAAAGGTATGATGAGTTTGTGAAGGGCTGAATAAACTAAAATAACTGTATTGACGACCGAAATAATTGTCCATCGGTGCTCAAGCTTAGCTTGTGGATTGTTTGTTGCCTTAGGCTCAGGAAGATCCATTTAAGGCTGGTTTATCCAAAGATTTAATTCCGGCCACATAAATTTTACAAGGTAGTAAATGCAAAAAAAGATCAGAAAAATCCATGGAACAATAATCCAAATGGGTATTGAATATCCATGGTATTTCAAACGGTCTATTTCTTGAGTGTTATGATCGTC
>JAGRAY010000088.1 GCA_020434375.1 Bdellovibrionales bacterium
TGAAACACCAAAGTAAATTTTGGAAGTTGCCTACTGGCTCCGTCGCTGCGCTCCAAGTCGCCATACGGCAATCTTCCAAAATTTGAGTAGTATCAACTAAAACTTAAAATACTATAAATGATAGCTCCCTAAAACCTTCAAAAAGTTACTTTTGATAAAAGGCGTTTACTTTTATAATTTCAATATGTTATATTTAAACTAGGCCACAAGGGGTTTATGAGCATTGCCCGAATCTGTGGATAAACGCTTAACAAGTGAGGTTTTTAGATGACCAAGTCTGATTTAATTGAGACGCTCTCCCAGAAGGCAAATTTACCCAAAAAACAGGCAGAGATGATCGTCGATTTGGTGTTCAATTCAATGACACAAGCCCTTAAGGATGGCGATCGAATCGAGATTCGGGGTTTCGGCAGTTTCAAAGTAAAGAGTTATAAGCCTTATCAAGGACGAAACCCAAAAACGGGTGAAAAAGTTGACGTAAAAGCCAAAAAACTTCCATTTTTTAAAGTCGGTAAGGAACTCAAAGAGCTGGTCGACCGAAATCGCGAAGCCAACCCCCTAAAATCTTCAGAGTAATTATACTTAACTATCTATCGTATTTTTATTCCCGATGTGATCCAGAAGGTCTATCACTGAATTCAAAGGTGTCAATTGGAGTCTGAAGGCGTCGAGTGGTGCTTCTTTTTTGAAAGGAACAAGAGCTTCTTTAAAGCCAAGTTTGCTAGATTCTTTCAATCTTAAGTCTTGTTGACGCACGGTGCGTATTTCACCCGAGAGACCTACTTCTCCAAAAACAATCATGGTGGAAGAAATGCTATTGTTTGTAACGCTGCTTAAGATGGCCGAACAAATGGCTAAATCAGCGGCAGGTTCAAAAAGCCTAAGACCGCCGACCACATTGATATAAACATCGTAGTTCGATAAGACGATTCCAGCTCTTTTTTCCAAAACTGCCAACAGCATGGTCAGTCGATTTTTATCAAACCCTACGGCATTTCTAAGCGAAACCCCATAAGATGATTGGCAAGCCAAACCCTGAACTTCGACCAAAATAGGCCTTGATCCCTCAAGCGTTGGAAAAACAACAGATCCAGGTGTCTTATCAGGGCGTTCTCTCAAAAATAATTCAGAAGGGTTTGAAATTTCAACAAGACCGTCTCCTGCCATTTCAAAGACACCAATTTCGTCAGTGGGCCCAAACCGATTTTTAAGACAACGAAGAATTCTACAGGGTTGTTCCCTTTCACCTTCAAAGTGCAGCACGGTATCAACAAGATGCTCCAAAGTTTTTGGTCCAGCAAGATTGCCATCTTTGGTGACGTGACCGACGATAAATATCGCAATATGATTTTGTTTACCGATTCTGACCAACTGATCGGCGACTTCTCTCACTTGACTAATGCTACCCGGTATAGATGAGATATCGGGTGAGTAAAGTGTTTGAACAGAGTCAATGACCACTATTTGAGGTCGAATTTTTTCAATTTGAGTCAACACTTGATGCAAATTTGTCTCTGCATAAACCAGTAATTGGTCATTTGATACGCCCAGTCTACTTGCTCTCATTTTAATCTGCTGAGCAGATTCCTCTCCAGAAACATAAAGAGATGATCCAGCAAAGTCTTGGTCTAGAATTTTACCCAAAAGTTGTAAAAGCAACGTAGATTTTCCAACGCCGGGGTCTCCACCTAAGAGGACGATGGAACCCTTAACAAGGCCCTTTCCCAGAACACGCTGAACTTCTACGATAGGAATATCAATGTAGGGAAGTTTGTGGTCTTCAATTTCAGATAGTGAAGAAGGGGTTTCGGTATGGTAGATTTTTCGATGGCCAGCTGTGGAGTGGAGGCCTTGTGTTGCTTCTTCAACCATGCTTTCCCAAGCCTGGCATTCAGGGCATTTTCCATACCATTTCGGCGATAGAAATCCGCATGTTTGGCAGACAAATTGGGATTTTAGTTTTGCCACAGAAGGGTCTATTTAGCTTAAAAACGAGGGGACGTGTATTTCTTTTTGGATATCCTTTTGCTTAGATATCTCGGAGACGAAAATAGACACAATATGAGGGTCAAATTGAGATCCTGCGTTTCGTTGGAGTTCTTCAATTGCCTCATATAACGACATCCCTCTTCGATAGACGCGATCGCTTGTCATAGCGTCGAAGGCGTCCACGATAGAAATGATTCTTGAACCAAGGGGAATATCATTTCCTTTTAACCCTAAGGGATACCCAGAGCCGTCAAAGTTTTCATGATGATATAGTACCAAAGGCACTAAAAATTCGAGGCCTCTTATTGGTTTTATAATTTCAGAGGCTATTTTCGGATGCTGCCTTAATAAATGAATTTGAGAAGGTGTAAGCATTTTTGTACAGTTAAGAGTTTCGTGGTCGAGAGCCACTTTGCCAATATCGTGAAGTAAAGAAGCTCTGAGAATAGATGTTGTATCTTCTCGCGGAAAATATTTGAGGATCATTTTTGTAAGAGCCATAACTCTCTCTGAGTGTCCAGAGGTATAAACATCTTTAATTTCAATCGATCGAAGAAAACTGCCGAGACATTTTTCATACGCTATAAATGGTGCATCTGAAAGAGCTGACTGAATGAATTCTTCAAAATCAGTGCACCAATATTTTGGAAAAGATGATTTAAAAATACCCACAACGCCGAACGTGTTCTCGTCAAATAGGTGAACAGGAATCAGTTTTTTGAATCTGATCTTATTTGATTTTGGCTGCCGACTAAATGCTTGAGATTCATCAATAGTTTTGTCTCGACGACGGAAAAAGTAGCGGTTGAAATAACTATGATTAAGTTCGCCAAGATCCGATGGATCAAATTGCTCTGAAGAGGTTTTTAGTATGCATTGAGTCTTTCCATTTGGATGGCATTGATGAAGTGTAATTGCATCTGCGTGAACAAGATGAACAACGCTGCCTAGAATTGACTTGATCCTTGAGTGCAAACTCAAGAGGTCTCCCAAATGTAAATCTTTTTTACGGTCAAAAAAAATGCGTGAAGGTTTGTTTGCGTCGGCATTCTTGGAGTGCATTTAGTATACCACGGAAAAGTAAGTCCTTATAATGCGATGAGTTATGATGCGAAATCGATGACACACTGAACGGCTTTTTCCCAAGCTCTAAGATGTTCATTTCTTTGCTCGGAGCTCATTTCAGGTTCAATTACGGTTGTATTTGGAGATTTGAAGTTAAAATCTGTTTTCATCGATTGATGATTAGCGCAGAGCTTGGCTGCACCGTAGGCAGTGATATCTGATAATTGTGGCACGGTGATTGGCATTTGCAGAATGCTCGAGAGAAAGTAAGTAAAAAACGAATTATTAGCCATTCCACCATCAATTTGCAATGCCTTCAATGAGTATCCTTGACATCTATCCAAACCAACTATGAGATCATTGGCTTGAAATGCAACTGATTCCAACGCTCCACGAATGATGTGTGCTTTCGAAGTTCCTCGCGTTAAACCTAAGATGGCGGCCCTGACGTTTGGATTCCAATGTGGTGTTCCTAGTCCCGAGAAAGTGGGTATAAAAACGACTCCCTCGCTACTTTCAACAGACATTGCCAGATCCTGTGTATCACTGCTGTTTACGAATAAGTCGAGTTGATCCTTCAGCCACTGCAAGGCAGCCCCAGCCACAAAAATAGAACCTTCTAAGGCAAAGGTTGGAGTGCCATTTTGCTTACAAGCCAGGGTCAACAAAAACCCATCTTTAGGTGAATGGACTTGTTGATCGCAAATAAATTTCTCCGGACTTACGTCCGTAGTATTTACTTTTGCAGCTTCGCTGGCCGAAGGAGCATCTCCTGGGCTGACGCCCGGGGTACTTTTGGAGAAATTTCCAACCGCGAAGCGGTTTGAGGGGGAGGCTCCGTGAGCTTTGCCCATAGAGGGGGCGACGCGAGCCCCTGTAATAGAAAGAGCAAATGCACCTGTACCAAACGTACACTTGGTTTGACCTGGAGAAACGCATCCGTGTCCATAGAGTGAGGCTTGCTGGTCTCCCGCTACAGCTAGAATGGGAATTTCTGACCCAAGGTGTTCTTTTTGAGTAAGACCATAATCGTCAATAGAATTTAATACACGAGGAAAAAGTTCGATCGGAAAATTAAAATAATTTAAAAGTTCATCATCCCATGAGCGATCATGAATGTTGTAGCAAAGAGTACGACTCGCATTAGTAAAGTCAGTCAAATGGGTTTTACTTTGCGTAAGCTTTGCGATTAGCCAAGAATCAACAGTGCCAAACGCAAGATCGCCAGTCAGTAATAATGAGCGGCATGTATCAATATTATCAATGAGCCAGGACAGTTTCGTTGCGGAAAAATAGGGATCAATAATAAGACCGGTTTTTTCTTGGATCCAAGTATTTCGGCCTTCCATTCTCATCCTATTGCATAAAGGCGTTGAGCGTCGGCATTGCCATACAATTGCATTGTGGATAGGCTCAAGAGTTTTTTTATTCCAGACTACAGTTGTTTCACGTTGATTGGAAATACCGATCCCTTTGATATTTTTGGAATTTATTCTTGCAGAAAGTATCGCGTCATGTGCGGCTTGGAGCGTCTTTTCAAATAATTCAATCGGGTTATGTTCGACCCATCCTGCCTTTGGAAAAATTTGATCAATGGGTTGATAACCTCTACTGACAGTTTGTCCATGAGCGTCAAAGAGGATGGCTGTCGATCCTGTTGTGCCTTGATCAAGCGCTAAGATATAATTATTTTGTTGCATAAAATTATAATAGGCCTCTTTAAGGTTTTCCCAAAAATCTAATTAATTGGCCACTTTTTGTATGGATTTGATACACTAAAAAGGCAATTAAATTGGAGGATATTCGAAGATAATGAAACTATTTTATTTATCGCTCTTTGTCGTGTTGCTTGTAGCGGCATGCGGAGGATCGGGGTCAAGCATAAAAGGTAAGTCAGATGCCGACAAGTTATGGGGAAGTGAAAGAGTATGTCTTCCTTGTCACTTGATGCAGCAACCGATTGCCAGACGTCACAACTATAGATGTGACACATGTCATCGTGGTAACCCATGGGCCGAAAATAAGGAAGAGGCTCACTATGATCTTATTAGAAACCCTCAGGCTCCCCAAAATATTGATATGACATGTAACCGTTGTCATAAAAGACTTTTCGGAAAAGATGCTCCCTATAATCCAGAGTTTATTAAAGATGTCATTGTTTCACACAAAAGAAATGCTGGAGAGAGTTTGGAATGGTCCGAGTAGTTTTCTTATTCATATTCATGAGTTTTTCTCTGGTATTTTCGGAGGAAGCTTTGACGAATGGTTTGATTACAGCTAGCCAGGTCGACGTTACGGCAGATGATGGCTCACTTCTTCCTGATCGAATGAATGTTGGCGACATTGTCTACATTGTAACAAAACCAAGCGGTGGGAAAAAAGACGGCTGGGTCAGAATCAGTCGCTCCCCTGACGACAAGCTGGGGTTCGGTTGGGTTGAAAAAAAATATATTCGTACATTTAGTAACTACAAAGATCCTTCCGGTGGATCACAAAGTGCAACGGCGAGTTTACCTGATTCTTTTGAGTCGTCTCCCGATACGTCGATGGGATCGTCTCCAGATATTGGTCTTCCAGACGAGTTAGCTGGCATACCTTTCATTCCAGAGGATAATGCGGGTTCTAATTTATCACAGGATAGCTTTGGGCTTGGATCCATGACCCAAGGCACTTCAAAACACAATAAAGTTGGTATATTAAAGTTTAATGCGCAAACGAATGACCAGTTTGTGGGTAAGATTTTTGATGAATTTTCTCAAGCGGTGACAAGTTCCGGAAGCCTTTCCAGTTCTATTATTAATGACAATGTTAAATCGGAGTCCGAGGGCGCTCTCCAAAAAATAACGAATAAAAAAAATCTCGATGGTGTTTTTGTAGGCACAGTATCAGATCCATTGGATAATGGACGCCTTGTTCAGGTTAGATTTTATTCTGGGAAAGATAAAAAGTTTCTTTTCGAAAAAGTAACTCGAATTCCTTTGGGTGGAGATTCCAAGGGAATGATCGATACTTTTGTGAAGAGTATTTTGGATCAACTCAACAATCCAATCTAAACGAGTTTGGTGATAAGCAACTTCTTTAAACTATTTTTAGTGCTAACGATAGCGTCTGTGAGTTTAGCCGGCGCACAAAGTATATCGGAGGTTGATTATACTCAGGGTATTCAATTAAAGTCCACAGCATTGAGTTTTGGCGGTGCATATCGAGCAATTGCTGACAACAATACGGCTATTTTGCTGAATCCTGCAGGGCTTGGATTTTTTGACGAAAAAGTAAGTCTTGCTGCTGATTATACGAGAGTTGGAAGAACAGCATCTAATGCAATATCGATTTCGGCAGTTGATGCAAGAGCACTTCCAGGAATACCATTTGCACTTTCCTATGATCGCGACCAACCTACGCTCTCAGGTACGGCCCAAATTAATTTGAATCAGATTTCCGCAGCATCAGCAATGCGTCTTGGTTCAATGATGTCTGCTGGTCTTACATTTAAGGGCTATTTTACGTCAACGAACTCACCACTAGTGTCAGGGCCCGATGGTGTTGACTTAGATTTAGGGTTTATGTTGCGGCCAGCGTCGTTTTTATCCTTCGCATTGACGGCTCAAAATGTATTTAACGGAGGTCACTTTGAGGAGTTTCCGCTTGTTATAGGCTTTGGTTCTGCGCTTTTTTTAGATCCGCATGCCAAGCTCTCTATTGATATTACTCGGGACTTTCAGACACCAGCGAATGGAAAAGTGAACTCTCATTTTGGCGGAGAGTTAAGGATGGCAGAAGGTATATTCTTAAGAGGTGGCTTTGGAATAGATCAGGTCCGACAAAACAACTTTTACGCTATAGGAATTGCTCTAGCCGGACCCAAAATTAATCTTCACTTTACATTTTCACAGAGACTTAACCCCTCCTCCAATACTTTTGCGACCGGGTTGGAGTTTTATTTATGAACGAATTCGACGATCTTTTTGATTCAATCGATTTATCTGAAGACGAAGAAAAAAAGTCTGAAAAACCTGAATCCGAGAAACCCAAAGAAGTAGTTCCAAAAGAACCCTCTTCGCAAGCGCCTTCACAAAATATTTTAAGCGAAGACCTCTTGTC
>JAGRAY010000089.1 GCA_020434375.1 Bdellovibrionales bacterium
TCGGTAATTTGCCCGTCACTCATGGGAACATTGAGATCTAATCGACAAAAAACTCGCCTATCTTCGACATCGAGTTCAGAAAGAGTTTTAAAATGATAGTCTGTGAGAATCATTGGGTTGGTGTATCTAAACCGCCTGGATTCCGCAAGTTTAGATAGTCTATTGGTGAACCCGCTTGAAACGGGCGATTTTATATTAAAGTTAAATAAAGTATTCGATCAGAAAAAGACATCCAAGCCCCAAGCCAGTGCTAATCCAATAACGATGGGCTAACAAAAAATCTGCGACAAATAACAAAATGCTCGATGTATTTTGAGCTCCACTAAGAACCGTCTTGGTTCCGCCACCCGCCGATTGCGTATATAAGCTCGAACGAAAATTCGATCTACTGGTCTTTTTTGCTGTCGTTTTTTGAGACGCAAATTTTTCCTGAGGAAAAATTTGGCTAAAAAATGTGATAATATCGGCGCGCGTCGATTTCGGATATCGTTCCCGAAGAACAGTTTCCGCCGATTCGGCCATTTCTAAGGCGGTTCGATAGCGAGCCGATGCTGCTTGTGACAACGACTTCTTGATCATGACCTCGACTTCACCAGGAACATCTGGACGTTTTTGCTTAATTGAAGGAACCTCGCATTTACGAACGGCATCGAGAGTATCAATTTCATTTTTTCTCAAAAAAAGTCGAGTGTCTGCCAGTACTTCATGCAACACAACGCCCGCGCTAAAAATATCGGAGCGATGGTCTAAAGGTTTCCCCAATGACTGCTCGGGTGACATATAACTAAATTTTCCTCGAATAATTCCGGGTTGAGTTCTTACATTTTTGTCGCGAACGTGAGCAATTCCAAAATCAGCTACTTTAAACACGCCATCTCGAGTTGCCATGATATTTGGTGGGCTCACATCTCTGTGAACCAAGTTCATGGGTTTTTTAAATCGATCTTGCTTCTGATGAGCATAATGAAGACCTTCACAAACATCTTTGATCATCCACATGGCAACATCGACCGGAAAACGTATACGCATTTTTTTTTGAGCGACGTTGATCTCTGACAAGGACTTGCCGTCAATCCATTCCATAGAAAAGAAATAAGCTCCCTCCGCCAGACCAAAATCTAGAAGTTGAACAATATTTGGGTGATTAAGTTGGATGACTATTCTTACTTCATCCAAAAACATTTGAATGAACTTTTCTTGTGAAGCTAGATCGGGATGAATCTTTTTGATAGCAACTTCGTGCTCATGAGCATCGAAGGCATGATAAATTTCGGCCATACCGCCCACAGCGACCTTGCGATCAATCCAATATGAACCAAAAGGTGTGCGCATATCTTATATTTAGGACTGTCGACAATCGCTCATCTGCGTCGTTGTTCAACTTCCTTGTTAGGTAGATCGGTTAAAAACAACTTACATAAGACCGTCGACTGTCCTATGTGCAATTGTACTACAAAAGCGCTGAATTTTATGAATCTTGTACTTGTTTTTCGTCTAAGGGACGCTCAAAGGTGATTTTTTCGGCTGCAATTTCACGAAGTGCTGTGACGATATTCTTATTTTTTGACTCCAGAAACCGCCGAGACCCTTTGGTGAGCTGCCTTGCACGTTCTGATGCCAATTGCACCAGAGCAAACCTATTTGAGACTTTTTCAAGACAATCTTCTATGGATATTCTTGCCATAACTAGTTGGGTTTATGAGCGGTCTTGAATCTTAAGTCAAGACAAATAGTTGCTGCCTAAAAAGTGCCCAGAATGGAAAATTTGGCCTAAGTTTCGCCAGAAGGGTGTAAAGCCTTGTAACTTATTAAAATTACAACATTTTTTATAGGTCTCGCAATATACTCTCATGCCAATGGGCAGAATTGAAGCGAATATTAAGATTTAGACACTTTTGTCGACGCTAAAAATTGTTTGTTTACAGGCAGTTAACGCCATCGTGATTGGCACGCTCGTTGCTTTTACTTCGTCTGCAATCGGTTTAGGAAGGAGCATGGTATGCATCGAAATTATCTAGTTTTAATTTTAATAGTGTTGGGGGTGGGGTTTTTCGCCGCGTGCGTCGATAACTCTAGATTCGGATTTAAATCACTTTCATTTACTCGGGATGGCACAAACACGTCTCCTACGGACCCTACAGAAATCGTTATTAATGTACCTATCGACACCGATGGTGACGGAATACCCAATAGCGAAGATCCAGATGACGATAACGATGGCATACCTGATGATACCGACCCAGATGACGATAACGATGGCATACCTGACAACGACGATGACAATACACCTTCCGTTGATGTCACGATGCAACAGGAAACCTGGCCAATCTCTGGCACGCCTCTTGTTGAAAGAGCGGCGATCACGATTGTCACTGATATGTCTGGTTCAATGAATGATAATTTTGAATCCTTTTCTGAAGGCATGGGCCAACTTGGCAAATCTCTTGCCGAGCAAGGTTACGAAATATGCGTCGGCGTCATGGCTGGACATGGGGCTTCAGCATATGCAGGAAAATTGGAAGCTAAGCAAGGTGGCGACTATTGCGTGTGTACCGATGAATATACGCCTGCCCAAATGGCTACAAAGATAGAAGAAAACCTAAACTCTATGTTTGCTCGAACCCCAGGATCTAGTGAATTTCAAGATTATGCAACATATTACTCTTTGACCAATGCTGACGCCATGGCTCACAACCAACAGGTTAGTGGAGGCAAGTGTGCTGGAGATGTCGGTACTTTCTATATTTCAGCAGGAGATGAAGCTTCTCATCGGGAAGCTCTAGATTGTCCGTCTGACAATTATGCAGGTCATCCCTTGATATTCTCTAGGACGGGTCTGTCGGAAGACACCGAGTGGGCGTGCCAAGAAGCTAAGGCGCGTGCAGAGATTTTATCAACATGGAACGAAAGTTCTGGCAAATGGGATACTTGGTTTGACTCCGATGACATGAAAAGCGCCTTCGTGAATTACGCGGGTATCGTTCCTTATGCCTATCATATTATCGGCCATGCGACCAACCCACCGTTTTCAACCATTGAGGAAACACCTCTTGGTCACTTAGATGACATTGCTGCTCTTGGCGGAACTCTTGTAGACATCGACAAAGCAAAAACAGACAAAGCAGGCTTTGTTCAGGATATCGTTGATCAGCTTGCTCCTCAGCTTGCCGCCGATCTCACATATCCTAAAACATTTGATGTCCAACATGATGTATGCACCACTCTGGCTTACACCATCAAGGTCGATGGCACCAATGTTACCAGTCATAGTTCTCTGATTGGCCCAAGGCGATTTCAAGTGGATAGTCCCCACAACCAAGGCAGTTCCATTGAAATCACCTACGCCAAAGCAAGCGATCCAGCCTGCCCATAATAGCCGTAACAATAGTTACAAAGGGGTATGAAAATTTTTCATACCCCTTGAAAGGAGGAAAATGAACAAGATATTGAATTTAAAAGGTTTTTCTAAATTAGGGCTCTACGCTCTTTTTGCCATTTTACCCGACATTCTGTACCGATACCAAATTCTTTAAACATATCAACATATTAAAAAGTAGGTATTAAACTTGCTTGTGTATTCGTATGATGAAAAGGAATACACATAGGCTATTTGGGTTATTATCTATTAACGTGTTGTTTCTTGCCGTGCTCTTTACGAGCTGCCAGGAACGACTATCTTTTAGTTCATTTGCCAGTCGGACAGGAAAAAATCCTCCGGCTTCAAATGACTGCAGTGAAGGGGGCGTTTGTACTGATATTTTTAGTCAAGACGGCCAATTCGTCACGGACAAGGCGGCTTTGATCTTTCCGATCGATACGTCTGGCTCCATGCAAACCGAAGGTCCTACATTTGCAAAAGCAGCAGCCAAAGTAGCAGAGGCTTTGGTGGCAGAAGGGTTCGACAAGATGTGCTTTGGTGTTTTGCCAGGCTACATCACTGGAAATTCCGGCAAACTTGTGAGCAATAGCAATGGCGAATACTGCATTTGTGCCAATCAATATGCCCTTGGTGACATCGAACAAAAGGTTTTAAGTATTTTTGACAACATTAACTGGTCAGGAGGAGCATTGAACGAAGCTCCTGAAATGGCAACATATAACGCATTAACTGACCAAAGTGTGATTGACTATAACATTCAAGTCTCAGGTGGAAGTTGTATTGGCGGAGCTGATACTGCAGTTTTCTTCTTTGCATCTGGTGATGAAAATTCGATCGGCGAGGCTGTCAGTGATGGATCTCATACGTTTGAGAGAGAAGGCACTGCTATTGATCACGCAAGCGATGAAACGAGAGCAAGAGCGGACTATATGTCTACTTTTGATTCTGGAACGGGCAAGTACGTAGACACATTTACACCTCAAACAGTGGTTGACGCCCTTTATTCCTACTGTGGTACATTACCCTGTGGTTATAGCTTCTCTGGACACACTACTGATCGATCAGGTGTCGAAGAACCTAATGTAGCCAATCAACAAATTGCAAGCTTAACAAATGGCATTTTCTTAGACATTCAACAAGCCCGCGATGACCAAGCCGCATTTGTTCAAAGCTTTGTTGATCAGGTCGCACCCAATCTTTTAAATAGTTTAAGTTACGTGAATGTAATAGATGCACAATATGATATTTGCGATGCCAAGCCTTGGACGGTTTCAGTTAATGGAATAGACGTTACGGCAAGTTCCGTAAAAATTGCATCAAATCGAATTCGGATTAATAACTTAGCATCGCTAGGACTATCTGGAACAATCAGCATCGAACTTAACTACACGCGTGCGGGTAGCTTTGCCTGTGACAACTAAAAGTTAATCTTGCATAAGGCCCTCGATGAGGGCCTTGCTGCGATTAAGCTTTAGATGTTCACAATCGATAATCTGACAAAATCGATCGACAGTTTTTTTAATATCTCGGTTCACAAGAACATAATCGTACCAATTCATCGATTGAATCTCTTGCCTTGCAAGCTTAAGTCTATTTTCTAGATCTTCCGGGTTCATTCCTTGACGAAGTTTGATTCTCTTTTCGAGTTCTTTCATACTTGGAGGCAAGAGCAGCACAAATACACTACGATTTGGAAAGGTTTTTTTGATTTCACGAGCACCTTGCTCTTCAATTACCAAAACGACATCTTGGTTTTTATCGAGGATACTCTCTATCTGCAGCTTGCTCGTGCCATATTTTTGATTGTATACCACCGCCCATTCGACAAATTCTTTGTGCAAAATCATTTCTGAAAACTCAGTGTGAGTTACAAAAAAGTAATCTTTACCGGGTTTTTCTTTAGGACGGGGAGAACGCGTGGTATGCGTAATCACCTTTCGTAAGGTTTTTTTCTTCTTGACCAGCTCGCCGACAATAGTGGTTTTACCCGCTCCAGATGGGGCGGACACCACAATAATAAGAGAATTATTCGAGATTTTGGACCTGCTCTCTAATTTTTTCGAGCTCTGCTTTGACAAAAATCACCTCTTTAGAAATATCATAGTCTCCAGCTTTAGAACCCACAGTATTGATTTCTCGATTCATTTCTTGAATCATAAAATCCATCTCCCGGCCAATGGGTCCCGACTGTCTGGTCATTTTACCAAATCGCTTGAGATGAATGGCAAGACGTTCAGTTTCTTCGGTAATATCAGCTTTTTCTAAAAGCAAAGCAATTTCTGTTTCTACGCGGCGCCGGTCGATCGATCGCTCATTTAATATTTTATCGAGCTTGGCCCACAAAGCCTGCTGTTTCTGTGTTTGAGTTTTAGGGATCTGTGTTTGAATCAAAGCCAGTGACATCTGCAGTGCGGTCAATCTTTTTTGAATCGACTTGACAAGTTCTCGTCCTTCCTTGAGCCTTGATGCAGTAAGATTCGAAACAGCTTGATCTAAAGTCTTAAGAAAGCACTCCAGCGTTTTCTTATCGTTAAACGATGAGGAAGCATTCGGTTTAGCATATGACAGCACAGATTCGATGAGAATTGGCGAAGCTTGTTTGATTTTTTTTCTAATTTTTTCGAGCTTACACCACTTTTCAATCAAAAGTTCTTCGTCCACAGAGTCCATGACAGGTTGCTCTTGCTCCAACCTTAAATAGATGTCTATCTTACCTCTCACAAAACGCCTTTTTGTTTTCTGAATCACTTCGTGTTCGATCATTGCAAATTCTCTTGGTGCATTTACATTGATTTCGCAGTAGCGACTATTTAATGATTTCATTTCGACAATGAAACGTTTGCCTTTAAAGATCGTTTCGCCGCGACCAAAACCTGTCATACTGTATATCACGCAGAATTCTTTGCCTCCGGATTAACCTCAATTGTTACAAAAGCCAATGCCATATTATTTGTATGGCTTATACTGACAAAGCAACAATAGAGAAGAAAAAACTTTTTCACTGAGTGTCTATTTTTCCATAGAGCTACTAATGGTGCTCCATCTTTCGCCTTTTGTACCTGAAAGTCTGTAACAAAGAACTTGCCCATAAACGAAGCTGCCTTGACCATAGCTTCTTTCGCACAAAAACGCCCTGCAAAGTGTGGATACGGGTCTTTAAACTTCAAGCAGTATTTTATTTCCTCCTTCGAAAAAAGCCGCTCATAAAATCGATGGCTTTCGTCAAATGGTTTCTTTCGAAATCGCTCGATATCTTCGATATCAGTGCCTACCGCAGCGATCATGAAAACACCCTAAAACTGCGACTTTCGTCGTCGTTCGTTGACAGGCCCATCATTCAATGACTGAAGCCTTACCTAGCAGTATCATTGGGATATCATCCTCGACAGGAAATCTTAGCTTGCATATAACACAATCTATAGCTTGTTCATCCTCTCTGTATATAACTTCACCCTTACATTGAGGACACACTAATAGCTTCAAAAGCTCTTGATTCACCATAAACCGAATTTACACTGTGGAATTGGCCAAATCAAAATTAAGGGTATTATTTAGATTATGAAATTTGTCACCATAGGAAAAAAAGTTGTTATTGCTGATTCTTGTTCAATTGGTAATTGTATCATCGGGGATCACGTTAAAATTGGGCGAGGTGTAATCATTGACGATGGCGTGACAATTGGAGCTCACTGCATTGTCAAAGCTGGATGTATCATTGGGAACAATTCGACAATAGGGTCTTA
>JAGRAY010000008.1 GCA_020434375.1 Bdellovibrionales bacterium
GGATGGACGGAAAGGCGGACCGATGTCCGCCACGAAACTCCTCGCCGACTCCCTCACCGCTCCCGTGAAAGATGAGCAAGCGATCGGCGCGTTCCTGCCTGTCGTGCTCAAAGGGCCGTGGGAACAACAACAATGGGTACCGTGTACCTTAAGCCTGTAAATTTCTCACAAAATTCAAAGACTTCATCGGCTGTTTTGGCTTTACTATGAATCATTATACCATCGGCACCAGCATTAACATAGGCCTTAGCACGATCAATCGCATCTGACATTGGCTTTTCCAAAACAAGACTTTCAATTCGCGCGATAATCATAAAATCTTTTGTAACTTGAGATTTTTTTCCCTCCGAAATTTTGAAACAAAATTCTTCAATAGAGTCCTGTGTTTGAGAACGATCTGTCCCAAAGAGTGAATTTCGTTTGATACCGATTTTGTCTTCTATAATTGTGGCGGAAACTCCCAATCGCTCAAGGTGTCGAACAGTATATTTAAAATGTTCAACCTGACCACCATTGTCTGCATCCACTATCATAGGTTTTGTAGTAACATCTAAAATTTGATCAATGGTCGATATTCGAGAGGATACATCGACTGCAGAAGTGTCTGGTTTTCCTTTTGATGTTGAATCAGTCAAACTGCTTTCCCAAATTCCATCAAACTCATGAATCTCATGTCCTATTTGGACACGGGTGTTTTCCACAATTAGGCCCGTCAATCCGTTGTGCGCCTCCATAATTCTAACGACCGGTCTTGTTTCTATTAGCATTCTAAGCCGGCGCAACCTTGCACTAGGTGTAATCCCATTATTTAATTGAAAAAGCGGATTAAGATCAGAGTCATATTCTTTGGTATACGGGGGTTCAACAAGCTCACCACCCCAGGTTTTAATAAGTTCAATAACCTTCTTTCGTATTTTTGACTGCGGACCGGTCTTCCAATTATCACCATGAACAACGTAGTTTGGTTTTAACTTTAATAAGTTATCACGGTAGTCTAGCGTTTCTTGTAAAATAACGTCATGAACACCCTTGATGTTCTCTACCATCACTTTTCGCTGTTCAAAGTTAAGCCGTGGAGGTTGTTTATACGATGCTATGGCCTTATCTGCCAAAACCCCGACTGTGAGCTGGCCTAGAGCTCTTGCAACTTCAATGACTTTCAAGTGCCCTGGATGAATAATATCTGCGCTCATTGCAAGATATACTGTTTTTGTTTTGTTCAAATTAATTATGGTCCTCAAATTTAACTATGGTTTACACTACATTTACAATAATGAATGACCCACTTGTCTAAACAGTTTGATCAAGCTATGATGATCTCAGATCTCTACATAAAATACCAAATTTAATCATGATGGGAGTGTCGACGGGTTTTTAAAGGTGGATTATATGAGACTTGAAGAGACTGCTTTGAAATGTTCAGATTCTAGGCGCGAGGAGGTGAGCTACCAGAGCGTACTTCCAGTACGTGAGGATGGCGAACCGACGAAGAGCGACGAAGATGGGCGTTTCAAAGCAGTCCCATGATTTCTATTTGTGAACCCAATCTTTGTGGTAAAGAGCTTGAATACCTGAGCCATTGCGTCAGTTCAAACTATGTCTCTTCTGTGGGTCCATACGTCAATCAATTTGAGAAAATGGTTGCTGCAGTATCTGAAACTGCGCAAGCAGTTGTCACTTCCTCTGGAACCACAGCACTCCAAATGGCATTGCTTGGCGTAAACGTCAAAGTTGGAGATCTTGTAATTTTGCCTTCATTCACATTTATTGGAAGCGCCAATGCTATCTCTCACTGCGGTGCTATGCCTCTTTTAGTGGATATCAACCCTGATTCTCTCCTCATCGATGTAAAATCTTTGGAACACCTACTCAGGGACTTCACAACGCGTTCTTCTGACGGACTTCATTTTAAAAATACCGGACAAAAGATTTCCGCCATAGTTCCTGTGTACACACTTGGAACACCTGCCGACATGGATCCAATTAGAAATCTGGCTCACGAATTTGGAATCCCAGTTGTCGCTGACGCGGCAGCAGCAATAGGTGCCACCTATAAGAATCAACCCTTGGGTGGACTAGCTGATCTCTCTGTCTATTCGTTTAATGGCAATAAAACCATCACGTCTGGCGCTGGAGGTGCAATTGTTGGCAATAATCAAAAGGTACTGCAACGTCTTAGGCACTTAACCACGACTGCTAGAGTTGGCAACAAATATGATCACGATGAAATCGGATTTAACTACCGAATGACCAATTTACAGGCTGCCATTGGATGCGCGCAAATGGAAAATCTACAAATGTTTGTTGAAAAAAAGCGTCTGATTTTTCAAACCTATAGTCATGCTTTCAAGAATATTGAACAATTTGAAATGGTTCATCAGCCGCACTGGGCACAAAGTGCTTCCTGGTTTTCAGGCCTCATTCTTACCGATAAGCTGGAAAAGGAATTTCCAAGTATTATCGACAAACTCAAAGATAGACATATTGAGGCACGACCATTTTGGAAACCTATTCACTTACAAAAACCCTACCACAATGCCCCATTTCTAAAATTAGACCAATGCGATCGTGTCTGGAAAAGAATATTAATTCTACCCTCAGGAACACAACTAACTGAATCTGAACAGGATCATGTCATTACTTCCCTCAAGGATATCATCTCTTAACTGTCGATGATCAAAAATAGAAATATTTGTGCCATTTCTAGCACGCGGGCAGACTACGGTTTACTATTAAGTACACTTACTGAGATAAACAATTCATCTGATTTTACGCTTCAGCTCATCGTAACAGGCACACACCTATCTAAAGCATTTGGTGAGACAGTTACTGATATTAAAGTAGATGGTTTCAAACCTGCCGCGGAATTTTCAATTATTTCCAAAGACGACTCAGCCACTGGAATTGCCAATAATATGGCTAAAGCAATTGAAACGTTTAGCGTGGAATTACAAACACTAAAGCCAGATCTTCTTCTGATTCTTGGCGATCGCTATGAAATCTTAGCTTCGGTCATCGCTGCCAGTTTTTTAAAGATTCCTGTAGCACATCTTTTTGGTGGAGATCTCACAATAGGTGCATTGGATGACGACTATCGCCATGCGATTACTAAGATGGCCCATCTTCACTTTGTCACTAATGAAATATCTAGAGATCGAGTCATACAATTGGGTGAGAACCCAAAACATGTATTTAATGTTGGAAGCCCCGGCCTTGATCTTATTCGACAAACTTCTCTTTTGGATCAACAAACCCTTGCCCAAGATCTAAACATTAAGTTTCGAAAGCACAATCTTTTGATAACCTTTCACCCAGTAACAAAGGAAACAAATTCGGTCTCACAACTTCAAAAGTTATTTGAAGCACTTGATCAATTGGGAAAAGATACTTTTCTTATTTTTACAGCTGCCAATGCAGATGCACAGGGGCAAGAAATTAATAAGCATATTGAAGAATTTGTTCATTCCCGAGAACAAGCTGTGTTTTTTAAATCATTGGGGCACATTCGATACTTTAGCATGATTAGTCACGTTGATGCGGTCGTAGGAAATTCATCAAGCGGAATATATGAAGTACCCTCGTTTAAAAAGCCAACGATCAACATTGGTCGCAGACAAGAAGGTCGACTTCAAGCAACCTCTATCATTAATTGTGTAGCAGAGTCAGGAGCTATTTTGAATGCTATTCGTCGTGCTCAAACTATGGATTGCTCAGGCTCAATCAACCCATATGGCGATGGCTATGCCGCTCAACGTATTATCAATGCACTGAGGACGATCAAGGATTATTCGAGTCTTATTGAAAAGATGTTTTACGACAATCGCGCCACAAGTGAGACCAAGCTAAACACGTGAGTAATGTTACAACAAACGCACAGGGTCCATTCCGTGTATGCCTTGTCGTCGATAATCCTCCTAGAGATCTAGATGGTTTAGTGTTGATTGGAGACACCCTTTGCAAAAATGGATGCGAGGTATTCCTGGTGCCCATGTACGCACAGGGCTATGAAATTCCGTCTTTGCGTCCTGATTTCGTACTTCTTAATTATGCGCGCTATGCAAACGAGTCGCTTATGCGAGCCTACCATCGATGTGGTATCGGAATAGGTATTCTAGATACGGAAGGTGCCATTTGGGAGTCTCGGGCTCAATATGCAAAAAGCATAGCCATCAAAGCATGTGAACAGTACGTACACCAGTACTATTTTTGGGGAGAAGCACAACGAGATATTCTATTGGAGTACAGTCATATGGGTACGAACACCATGACAACGACTGGAAGCCCCAGATATGACTACTATGTTGAGCCGTGGATTAAAGGGATAGAAACCATTGACTCAAGCTTTGATGGGCATTTGTTATTTATATCGAATTTCGCGCTAGCTTATCCACGTTTTGCGACCTTAGAGGAGGAAATTGAAAACCATATTCGATGTGGGCGCACGGAAAGTTATATAAAACAAAGAGTTTGTGATGAAAGAGTAGCGCGAAACAACCTTATAAAACTAATAGAACTGTTCAGCAATAGGTATCCAAATCTAAAGTTCGTCATTCGAACACACCCCTTCGAAAACGATGACGAATACAAAATAGTATTTGAGAATAGGGACAACGTGCATATTGTCAGAGATCATGCAGTGTCAAGCTGGTTAAAGGCAGCCCGCCTTGTGTTTCATTTTACAAGCTCTGTTGCTATCGACGCAACTTTAATGAAAAAACCTATCTATACTTTGAATTGGCTATCTACAAATTTGCTTCGAGAAATGTCTCCTATTGCGCAACAACTAAGCTATTCTATCGAATCCGAGGATGACTTCAAAGCCATCATTGCCGATGGCCATGAAAGTGTCGATAGTGATTCGATTCCTAATGAACAGGCGTTTGACACATTGAAACAATGGTACTATCTCATGGACGGACTTTCACATGCTCGCGTATCAGATCAAATACTAAAGTTTCTTCGCGGCAAAGATATTTCCGTCTCTCATTTTAGATGTATCATCGAACAAATATGTAACAGTGGTTCATATGGTGATTGGAAATCGATATGTGGTGGTTTAGGAAGACGAATTTTGGGAGGCCATCACTATTTAAAACTTCGACAAAAATTTCGTTCTTTAAACCAAGAAGCTCAGATGAAAACTGACAAATGTTTTTCATGCGATCAGGTGAATAAAATTCTTCAACGAATAGAAAAGGCATGTCCTAACAATGGAGACCGAACAGTTAGGGCATTTACATCCAAAGTAGGTGAATCGATTCTGATCAAACGAATTTCTGATTAAATGTTTGAACTAAGCCTTGAATAAAGGAAAGCTCTTACAAACTTCGGTGACTTCATTTCTAATATTACTTAACATCACCTCGTCATCAATATTGCAAATAGCACGATTGATCCATTCTGCGATTTGAACCATTTCATCTTCCTTCATGCCACGCGTGGTTAAAGCTGGCGTACCAAGGCGTATGCCACTAGTGACCATGGGAGATTGAGTATCAAATGGAACCATATTTTTATTAACAGTGATACCTGATTTTTCCAAAGCAACCTCAACGTCTTTTCCGGTCATTTTACGTGGGCCTAAGTCCATAAGAATCAAATGATTGTCGGTGCCACCTGAAGTCAAAGAAAAATCTTTTTTGATAAGTTCTTTTGCCAAGACCTGAGCATTTCGAATCACTTGTTTACTATATTCGCGAAATGAAGGCTGCAACGCTTCTCCAAAAGCCACTGCTTTTGCCGCAATAATATGCATGAGTGGACCACCTTGAATGCCAGGAAAAATTTGGCTCGCAATTTTTTTTGATAAGCTTTCAGGGGACATAATCATGCCTCCGCGAGGTCCGCGCAGTGTTTTGTGAGTTGTAGTCGTTACAAAATGACAGTGTGAAATAGGCGAAGGATGGACGCCCGATGAAACCAAGCCAGCGATATGAGCGATATCTGCCATGAGATAAGCCTCTACCTGGTCAGCAATAGAACGAAAACGTTCAAAATCAATAATTCTTGGATATGCGCTCGCGCCACATACAATCATTTTAGGTCGATGCTTTTTCGCTAGAATCTCTACTTCTTCATAGTCTATTCGCCCATCTTCCTTTCGAACTCCGTAAGGAATAATTTCATAAAGCCTACCAGAAAAATTGACCGGGCTTCCATGGGTTAAGTGACCTCCATGAGCTAAATTCATGGCCAGTATTTTGTCTCCAGGTTTTAAAACCGAAAAATAAACGGCCATATTCGCTTGAGAACCAGAATGTGGTTGAACATTTACATAGCCAGCGCCAAAAAGTTCTTTTGCCCTCTCAATAGCAAGTTCCTCGACTTGATCCACAAATTCACAGCCACTGTAATAACGCTTTCCAGGATAACCCTCGGCATACTTATTAGTTAAAACCGACCCTGAAACTTCTAAAACATTTGGGCTAACAAAATTTTCTGAAGCAATCATCTCCAAATGATGCAATTGCCGTTCGTGTTCTTTTTGAATAATATTATAAACTAAGTTGTCGTTCTCGCTTAAGGTCATGATTTATCCCCCTTATTAGTCGTCATTTCTGTTTTCCAGCGCCATCATTTTTTCAACTCGGCGTTTGTGCCTACCACCTTCGAACGGTTCTGATAACCACGTTGCAATAATATTGGCTAATTGCTCAGGATTTATAACGCGCGATCCGAGACACAAAATATTAGCATCGTTGTGGGATCTCGACATTTTCGCTGTGAAGGCATCGGTCACCAAAGCAGCCCGGATATGTTTAAACTTGTTGGCAGCAATCGACATTCCAATACCCGTACCACAAATAAGAATGCCTCGATCCACCTTTTGATCTTCAACTTCTTTGGCAACAAGTTTGGCATAGTCAGGGTAATCTACGGAATCCTTCGAAAAAGTTCCAACATCACTTACCTCGTGACCAAGCGACTTTAAAATTCCAATGACTTCTTCCTTAAAATCAAAACCCGCATGGTCTGCACCTACGGCAATTTTCACGACGCATACCTTTTAAAAATAAGTGTTCCGTTGGTTCCTCCGAAACCAAAAGAATTCGACATCACGGTATTTATCTTCTTCTCTATCGCATGATTGGGAATATAGTTCAGATCACAGGTCGGATCGGGTGTTTCATAATTGATCGTCGGCGGTAAAATATTTTGGTCAATCGACATCACAGAATATACGGCCTCAACCCCTCCGGCTGCACCGAGAAGATGTCCTGTCATAGATTTGGTTGAACTCATTAACAACTTATACGCATGATCACCAAAAACTTTTTTAACCGCTAAGGTTTCATTTGTATCGTTAAACTCTGTGGATGTACCATGCGCATTTATATAGTCCACATCGTTTGGGTTAAGTTTAGCATCGGTTAGAGCAGCCTTCATACATCGTTGAGCACCCTCTCCTTCAGGCGCGGGAGATGTTATATGGTAAGCATCCGCCGACATGCCATAACCAACCAGCTCAGCATAAATTTTTGCGCCTCTTTTTTTTGCAAATTCTACTTCTTCTAAAATC
The DNA here is from genome assembly GCA_020434375.1 of Bdellovibrionales bacterium. Classification (GTDB taxonomy): domain Bacteria; phylum Bdellovibrionota_G; class JALEGL01; order JALEGL01; family JAGRAY01; genus JAGRAY01. Next base: position 7,520 of record JAGRAY010000008.1, read on the forward strand.
AAAATACCGGCACCTTCTCCCACCACGAAACCATCACGATTTAAATCAAAAGGTCTACTTGCTCTTGAAGGTGCATCATTTCTCCGAGAGAGCGCTTTCATGGCTGCAAACCCACCAACACATAAGGGCGTGATGGTAGATTCAGTCCCACCTGCGATCATGGCATCGGCATCACCATGTTCGATGATTCGAGCTGCATCTCCAATCGAATGCGTTCCTGTCGTGCAAGCAGTTACAGTGCAAGCATTTGGGCCCTTTGCTCCAAAAATAATAGAAATTTGTCCTGGTGCTAAATTTGCGATGAGACGCGGAATGAAAAAAGGCGATATACGCCGAGGTCCCTTCCTTAAATATTCTTTATGCGTGGTTTCAATTTCATGAAGACCGCCAAGTCCAGCACCAACAAGTGTTCCTACTCTCTCTGCATTAGACGCGTCAATTTTTAGACCTGAGTCTTCAATGGCCATTTTGGCTGCAGCCACAGCGTACTGAATAAAAAGATCCATCTGTTTGATGATTTTCTTATCCATAAAGGTCTCAGGAACAAAACCTTTGACCTCTCCTGCGATTTTGACGGTAAAATCGGTAGTATCGAACCGCGTAATTTCAGAAATTCCGCAGCGGCCCTCAGTAAGCGCTTTCCAGTTTTCTTTCGCGCCAATAGCCAGAGGCGAAATCACACCTACGCCTGTAACTACAACGCGCCTAGAACCTGCCATGACTAAGTGTGTTCAGAAATATATTTGATGGCGTCACCCACAGTTTGAATTTTTTCTGCATCCTCTTCTGGAATTTCAAGATTAAACTCTTCTTCCATAGCCATGACTAATTCAACGACGTCCAACGAGTCTGCACCCAAATCATTAATAAAAGATTTAGATGGCTCAAGCTGGGCCACTTCAACATTGAGCTGTTCTGCCAAAACCTCTTTAACACGTGTTTCAATTGTAGAAGACATTTTTCCTCCTTAGTTTACAAATACATACCACCATTTACGGCAATTACTTGCCCCGTCACATATGAAGCTTTTGTCGAAACAAGAAACTTCACGATCGAAGCTATTTCTTCCGGTTCAGCATACCTTTGAAGCGGAATATGTCGTAGAAGAGTCTGCTTTTGATCTTCTGTCAAATTGTCAGTCATTTCGGTCCGAACAAATCCTGGCGCTACAGCATTCACGGTAATGTTGCGAGATGCAACCTCTTTAGCAATTGATTTTGTCAAACCATGAATGCCCGCCTTAGACGCAGCATAGATAGCTTGTCCTGCATTACCCATTTGACCTACCACCGAAGATAAAAAAACAATTCTTCCGTTAGGTCTTTTGAGCATGGTTTTGAGAGCGGCTTGGGCACAGTAAAATGCTCCCTTCAGATTAACGTCAATGACCTTTTGCCAATCGGCCTCCTTGGCTCGCAATACAAGGCCATCAATAGAAACACCCGCATTATTCACCAAGACATCGATTCCTTTAGATTCTTTTGCCATCTGCTCAAAAGATTCTTTGACACTATTTAAATCAGATACATCAAACCCAATAGCTTTCGCTTGACCTCCATTTGCTTTGATTTCTGATACGACTTCTTGTGCAATAGAGGCGCTCTTTTGATAATTAACATAAACCATAGAAGTCTCGTTCGAGAGAGCCAAGGCTATCGATTTACCAATCCCTCTGGAGGCTCCGGTAACCAAAACAACCCTATCTATAGTATCCGTCAAATGCGTCCTGCAAGGCTATTCAATCGGTATATGAACGACTTCTTTGCCCTGGTAAAATCCGCACGATGCGCACACACGGTGCATAGCGGAAGGTTCTCCGCATTGAGGACAAGTTCGCGTTGCGTGTGGAAAAGCTAGCTTGTCGTGAGCTCTTCGTCGATCCCGTCGGGATTTGGATGTTTTTTTCTTAGGTACTGGCATAATAAACTCCTTCGTTCAAGAAGGCGTATACACTAATTTGATAGGTTTTTACAAGTATGAACACCTGAATTTAAGTCGGCGCCGCACGCCATACACACACCCTTGCAGTCTTCTTTACATAGGTATCTCATAGGAAGCGATAACAGAAGTTGCTCTTTAATAATTTCGTCTAAATCGAGCTCCTGATTGTCGTAAAAAACCAGACCTTCCTCGGACTCTTCCATAACCTGATCTGTAGATTGATCAGCAAACGCTCGCTGTTGGCCTTTGCGTCCGGGTGGTTTGGCTTTTATGCGACTTCGCCTAGGTTCCTTTTGCGCGCACGTTAAAAAGATATTGAGATTCACCGGATACTGGCAAGTACCGCCACATCTATAGCATAGCGCATCAATTGACGTCTGAGCTTTGCCCGTGAGAAAAACATCGCTATTTGAGAGCTCTAGATGCAACTGGCACGCAATGCCACGAGAAAAGAAAACATTTCATCGGCGCGCTTGGTATGACCTTTTAGGATCATGGGTGAAATCAAAAAATCAACATCAAGCCCCTCATTGAAAGGAATACTATGAACTTTCACCTTCATGATAGGCAGGGTATAACGAACTCCTGTTGCACATGCAAGTCTGTTTTTTTAAGACTTAGCTGGAGCAGATACCATACCCGGAACTCTCACAGCTGTTCGCGCGTCAACGCACATACCCCCACCTTCGGCATCCGCCATTTCCTTCTTGGTAAAAAAGTGGCGCGTTACATCAACAGCAACCTCTCCAGCGCTAAGGCCTTTGGTTGCGCTTCCTGGAATAACGACATTGATATACCCGTCAGAACCGACGGCCGGTGTTGGCATATATATAACCTTGGTTGGATCAGTTTCTTGACCCTCATAAATAGTCTTCACGGGGTAGTGAAACTCCACAGAAACAAAGTCTTTTACGTCTGTCTCTGGCTCGGCACCAGCCGGTATGGGAATGGTTAAATCTTCTCCAGTGACAGCTGAAATGGTTGAAAATTTACCACCCTGAGGATCCTCAACGTCAGGTGGAAAATTAAAACTCGAAGCTCCCATCTTGGCATTGCCAATACTAAAACTTTTGAGCTGACCTACGCCTTCTAGAGTTGTTGCTGTCATGGCTCTTGAAAGCGTGTTTACATCTTCAAGTGAATTGCCATTGGCTGCTAACTTCTCAGACGTTTTACTCAATACGTACTTTCCATCTGCCGTCTTTGAAAAACTCAAAGTCTGAACTCCAGACCCACCAAGACTTTTAAGTGGACTAATGGTACTTCTTACTTCAGTTTGATCCATTGTCATTTTCTGATTGCTTCCGGCTACAGGCTCACCACCAAGACCCATCTCAACAGTCAAGCCTAAATCCATGGGTTTATATGATGTCATTTTTGTGGGATCTTTTTGACCACTTCGAAGAAAATAAAATGAACTTCCCTCGAGTTTAGCTTCATTCACAAAACCATTGCCATTAATTTCGAACGACTGATCTCCTATATAATTTTTTCGAGCTTCAATAACAAACAATCCACGCTCACACCCGCCCACAGATTCTTCAACATCGGTAGCCTTTAAAGAGCCTTCAAGCATGCCACTTTGCTGAGATGGTATCTTCTTGTAAGTTTTAGCCATATCACATCCTGAAGCCATCAAGATTAAAGCAACCGCAGCGCCTATATTAAATATGTGTCCTTTCATCATCAACCTCTCCTAAAGTGTAAACCCTATTCCCATTTGAAACCAATGTGCGTGCGCAAGAGGCGTATAATCGTTTTTGTTTTCACCCAAAATTTGCCATCGGTATAAAAACTCAAAATTGATTTTATCCGTAATGGGTTGTCCTGCGGTAAATGTGAGGCGATTTCTAAAATTTTGTCTGGGGGCCCCATTTGAAACGGTAGAAAAGTCGTATTTACGCACACGAAGTTCATTGGTCAAAGCTATCGAACCCTTCGTTGGAAGTTTCTGGCTGATTCTAGGAACAAAATAGTGCCCCTTCCATTCTTGACTATCATCATTGCTAAAATTCTTAAGTGCATACGCATACTTAAAACTTAGAGCTGTATCGCCAAACTTTACGCTCACACCAGGCACAAGCCTATGCCAAGCAAGAACCCATCGATCTTGGGGTGCTGGTGACACCGTGGGATTAAATCCAAACACATTTCCATCCAATGAATCGTCATCGACAATGACATCACCAAGAGGATCCACAGCGCTGCCTCCCGTATTCATATCAAGAATTGATAAGAACTCGGTGGCTCCCTCAAAATAGGACACATCGTAAGCCAAACTCAGTCCCACTCTATCGTTTATTTGAAAACCAAGTTCTGGTCCTACATATATAAAAATGCCCGTTTCTGCCTCTGTGTCGACGCCCGATTTGATAAAATATTCAAAAGCAGCTGGAATTGAAGTTGAAAATAATGGACTCCATTGCACGTCGATTCCCGCACTTAACGCATGATTAAAATCACGTTTATTGCCGGTTCGGTTGTAATACTCACGGTACATAAATTCATATCCGGTTGACAAATTAACTTTGCGACCCCCGCCCGTCATGAATGCGGTACTAAAATTTGCACCTGGTTTTAACCCAAAGAACCACTTACCACCCTGGGCGGGAGACGAGCTTCCCAAGTTAATTTTATCAAAACCTACTGGATAAACAGTAACACCTAAATCAAACTTAACGCCCTTAAGCGTGTCATCATCGGGCGATGCCACAGGTGCAAGCGTTGTGGGCTCTGCAACAGGAACTTGTTGTGCAATGTTTGTATCTGCGACTGGTGGAGATGATACTGGAGCTTCTAAAGTTTCGCCGTTTTCAGATGGTGAAACATTGATAGGAGGAACTTCATTTGCCACGGAATCTACAGGTGTAGGCTGCGTTTCAGGAACACCATAAGTTTCAATGAGTGGGTTTACATCTTCACTGGAGGGAACGTCTGCCTCTTGACCAAAAGCGCTTGAGATCACAAGCACACTGGCACTTAGAAAAAAGTTTAATAACGTTTTTTTGATCAAATACTTCTTCGTCATTTACATACTCCGTTAAACAAAGCCTTTAACATGTTGTACTGCTTTGTGTCAACCACATTGGTGCAACTTGTCAAATTCCTTGAATTGGTTTTCATCTCAAGGCAGAGAGCTGCAACCAAGGTGCCATAAAATACATTTCTAAGTCATTGATAATATTATGTAATACTTAATGTCTGAAATAAAACATGCGACACTATCGCTTTTTTCGGGATCAAGATGTCTCAATCATAGGGGCAGGCAAAGCCCCCATAGTAGAACTATCTTAAAAAAATATTATGTTTTCAAAATCAAGAGTTTGGATCCAGCATGACAAACACTACCATGTAGATTTTAATCTTCGTTGTAACCCTATATAATTAAATTTAAAAAACTAAGCCACTTCTTGTATATCGAAATCAGGAAATAGAATAACGGCTGGATGTACTTTTAAAGCTTTGGCTAAAGCTAGAGCTCTGTCACGACCTATTTGAGCACTACCGTTTTCCATGGCTGAAATATTAGACTGCGGAATACTTGTCAGTTTAGATAAATCAAGTTGAGTCATTTCTTGGAGCTCACGTAAAGTTTTTAACATTTCACCAGGAGTAACTTGAACGTTTATTTTTGCCCTTCCAAAGTCACTTTTTTTCATAGCTTACCTCCGATAATCATGCGGTGTAATCTCAACCACATAAACTTCCAACTGACCTTTATCCACTCTATAGATCACTCGCCACTGAATACCCAGCCTAGATGATCTAAAACCTTTCCATTCGCCCTTGAGCGCTTCATCATGAAAACCTTTAATGACTCGTAAGCCCTTCGGTCCTTCAAGTTCTACAATGCGTTTCCAGGCTTCGTAACGTATCAAAAACGATTTTGGCGCATTCTTGAAAACCTTAACTACCGTTTTCTTTTCAAGAATGACCCACATACTTTAAAAGATATATACTTTATAAAGTATATCAATACAAGATAAAAAGTTCAACACTATTTTTAGAACTGATTCTTAGATAACAGGTCGCATGAACATGGGTGATATAGTATTTTGACTTTTAGCTGATACTGCTTAAATTTTGGAAGATTGCCGTATGGCGACTTGGAGCGTAGCGACGGAGCCAGTAGGCAACTTACAAAATGGTTTATCCATTTCTTCAGCGGCTTCGCCGTTGAAAAATTATCAAATCACTCTTTGCGATCGAAGTATTTATTCGATTGATTCAAATTCCGGTTTCAATTTTTGATAAGTTTGATCGAGAGTTTCTGGGAGAACTCTTGTCTCAGCAGTGATGGGCATGAAGTTGGTATCACCGTTCCATCTTGGAACAATATGATAATGCATGTGATGACGAATGCCGGCGCCACCTGCTTCCCCAAGATTCATACCCAGGTTAAATCCCTGAGGATTCATCACCATTTGTATGGCACCAATCGATTTTTGTATTTGAATATGAAGATCAAGAAGTGTTTGGGAATCTAAATCTTTAAAGTCGGCCGTGTGAAGATTTGGAATCACCATAAGGTGACCAGTGTTATAAGGATACTTATTCAACACTACAAAACATGTTGAAGATCGATGCAAAATAAAATTTTTGTCATCTTCCTTAGCGGCCAAAAGCTCACAAAAAACGCATCCTTTCAATGTTTTAAACTCCTTAATAAATGGCATGCGCCATGGCGTCCAAAGACGCTTCATGAGACTGCCCTGAAACGCCCATCTTCGTCGTTGCTCGTTGGTTCGCCATCCTCGCGTACTGGAAGTAAGCTCTGGTGGCTCACCTCCTCGCGCCTATAATATGACCATTTCAGGGCAGCCCCTTCATGGATATTGCTGAAAAAGAACTTGAAGTCCTCGGCGAAAAAATGTGCGGTCCGAAAAATTCTTAAAAAACCCAAACTTTTCTTCGGGTGGATAAATTGCTTTTGGTTTTTCCTTTAGATTTACCTCTCGCGCTGCAAGCTGAATGGCAAACTCGAGGCTTCCCAGTTCGTCAACTAGCCCAAGTTCTTGAGCTTGTTTTCCACTGAAAATTCGTCCGTCCGCTAACTCCTTGGTTTTTTCAATGGACAAATTTCGGCCTTTCGAGACGGCCTCTATGAACTGATTGTGCATGTCTTCTGTAAGTTGCTTTAGAAATAATTTTTCGTCTGCTGTCAGCGATCGCAGCGGAGAACCAATATCTTTCATTTTTCCAGCTTGAATTACTTCCCATTTGAGATGAAATTTTCTTAAAAGATCGTCAACAACAAAATAAGTCGCTATCACACCAATAGAGCCTGTCAAAGTGCCAGGATTTGCCACTATCTTGTTTGCTGGTGCGGACAGATAATATCCCCCAGACGCTGCGACATCGCCCATTGATACGATGATCTTCTTTTTGTCTTTAATACGAAGAATTTCGTCATGAATTTCTTGGGAAGCCCCAACTGTTCCTCCAGGTGAATTTACACGAACAACAATAGCCTTAACTTTTTCATTGTCTTCATATTTCTTGAGGCGCTTAATGGTGTCTTTTGAGTCTTCGATGGGACCAGCCACTTCGACAACTGCGATATTGCCATTTCGCTCATCGTCTCCACGAAAAATTGAAACCAAGGCACCCAGCTCTATAAAGATACCCAGAAGCAAAAGTATAATAAAACTTTTATAGAGCCTGCCTGTATTATTTGCCATTGATGACCTTCTTTGGGTTTGGGACTGCCAATAACCGCCTATATCCTTCGCTCTTCATTCGTGCGCTGTCTTCACGTTTTTGCACTCAGGACCTGGCCATTTCTATGCAGTCCCTCTTTGTAGCTTTTTATTCAACTTCAGGCTTTGCCTCAGGTTGTGCTTCAAGGCCTGCGTTTGGCTCTGCTTCAACCTCAGTTTTTGGGTCCGACTCTACTTCCTTTTTTGTACCAAGGTTTCGAAGTTCATCACCCATTAAATCACCCAATGTTGGTTTTTTCTCAACCTGCTTTCGGGCCTTTTCTGCAATTTTCTTGCCCAAGCCTGATTTTGCAGCCTTGATCGAAAGACTCATCTTTCTTTCCTGAGGATCAACGCTCAAAACAATGGCTTTAATTTTGTCACCAACTTTATGAACAGATGAAGGTTTGTCGATTTTTTCTTCGGATATTTCCGAAACGTGCACCAAACCCTCAACCTCATCAGTGACTTGCACAAAGAGACCAAAATCTGTCACTTTAATAACTTCACCTTCGACTTCCGAACCAATCGAATACTTGTCGACAGCTTCTTGCCAAGGATCCGAGTTGAGCTGTTTAATTCCCAATGCAAAACGCTCTGCAGAAGGATCTACATTCAGAACTACAGTTTCTACAACATCACCTTTTTTATAAACGTCGTGAGGGTTTTTTATTTTGTTAGACCACGAGAGATCTGAAATATGAACCAATCCATCGATGTCTTCTTCAACTTCTACAAAAATACCAAAATCGGTAATATTTTTAACCTCGCCTCTAATTTTTGTTCCAGGCGCATATTTTTTCACCAGTTCATCCCAAGGATTCGGTTGCGTCTGTTTGAGACCTAATGACATTCGGCGATTTTCCATATCGACATCAAGAATAATCGCTTCAACCTCATCACCAATTTTTAAAACCGCCGAGGGATGTTTGACACGTTTTGTCCACGACATTTCTGAAACGTGAATCAGCCCTTCAATGCCTTCTTCAATCTCGATAAATGCACCGTAGTCAGTTAAATTGACAACCTTACCCGAAACTTTTGCATTTCGAGGAAATTTCATGTCAACACCTTGCCAAGGATCAGAAATCATTTGCTTGAGTCCCAGTGAAACTCTCTCTTTAGATGTATCGTACTTGAGAACTTTCACTTGAATTTCTTCACCAATTTTTAACACTTCATTTGGATGATTAATGCGCTTCCAAGAAAGATCAGTAATATGAAGTAATCCATCAATACCGCCCAGATCCACGAAGGCACCATAGTCAGTAAGGTTTTTAACCACACCTTTAACAACGGCTCCCTCTTCAATAACGCTGAGTGTTTTTTGGCGAATAACTTCGCGTTCTTTTTCTAGAATCGCTCGGCGACTTAGAACAATATTCCCGCGCAATTTGTTAAACTTAATAATTTTAAACTGATACGTGTTTCCCAAGAGACGATCTAAATCGCGTATGGGGGAAAGATCAATTTGGGACCCTGGTAGAAAAGCTTTGACACCTATATCTACTGCAAGACCACCTTTCACGCGTTCGGTTACGCGACCTTCAACGATGTCACCGCGCTCGCATGCTTCCGCGATTTCATCCCAGATGCGAAGTTTGTCTGCTTTTTCTTTAGAGACAATAACCAAGCCTTCATCGTCTTCTGCGCTTTCTAAAAATACATCGACTTTGTCGCCCACAGCGACAGTCATGTTCCCTTTTTCGTCTAGAAATTCTTCCTTAGGAACCCGGCCCTCTGACTTGTAGCCAATATCAACCATGACGGTGTCATTCGTTACTTTAATAACGGTGCCCGAAATAATCTGGCCTTCTTTTATTTCCTTAGTTTCGCTGATGCTAGCTTCAAAGAGCTTCTCAAAGCTCTCTTGATTGTGTTCTACGTTTTCAATATTTTCCATAACTTATAATTTAAATACCTTCTTTCCCAGACAATAAAATTGCCCGTAAGCTCGCCTTTCTACTGAATAACCGAGTGAAATGTCAAAGAGTTTATTGTTTTGGGCTCAATTATTATAAAAATAAGTTTGAAAGATTATGCTCAAACATGCTTGACAAGCCCGGGAGCTTTCTATAAGACGGTCAGACAAATTATGGCTAATCATAAATCTGCAATTAAAAGACATCGTCAAAACGAAAAACGTGCTGAGTATAATCGCTGGTGGAAATCTCGCGTTAAAACAGCAGCTAGAACAGTTGCCGACGCCGTCACCGCAAAAGACAAAGACACTGCTTCAAAGGCTCTAGCCAGCGCAATGAAAGAAATTCAAAAAGCTAAAGTTAAGGGCATTTTACACAAAAATGCAGCGGCGAGAAAAATCTCGCGCCTTTCGAAGACTGTCTCTAGTTTATAATTTTCAGCATCAAAAATCTGAATTTATCGTTGACTCGTCATTTCAAGGATCGTTTTTTCAACCAAACTTTGGTTGTTAAGTCCCGTTGATTTTAAATCAGTATCCAACTGCGTCAGCTTTTTGACACCCTGGAATAAGAGCTCAATTGTGAAGCTCTTTGCCTGCGCTTTATACTTACTAACTAGAAACGGTGGAACGCCTAATGCCGAGGCAGGTGAAGACGAGGAATCATTAGCTTGAACCTGATTCATCATAAATTTTGCTTTGATAAGAATTTTAAGATGCCTTGCAAGCATGGCTACTACCACCAGCGCCGGAGTCCCTTGATCAAATAAATATTTAAGAGCCGTTAGAGACTCCTTCGCTTTGCCCTCAAAAACCGCATCCGTGAACTGAAAAATACTGTCCCCAGAGGATTTTAAAACCAGAGCTGAAACCGCATCTACGGTAATCGTTTTTTCTGGTGCCATGAAAAGTTCGAGCTTCTCTATTTCGCTTGAAAGTCGAGATAAGTTTGTTCCAATCGCATCAACCAGCGCCATTCGCGCCTTCGGATCTACCGACAGGTCTTTTTGTTTAGCTAATTTATCCACCCAACCTGGCATCATATTGGGTTTTGGCGGAACCAGATCATGAAGGTAACCTTGCTTTACAAGCATTTTGATGACTTTCTTTCGCTTATCGAGTTTTTCAGCTTGAAGCACTAAAATCGTATGCTCCGGAGGATTCTCCAGATACTTGAGCCACAAAGGCTCATCATCGACTCTGATGTCAGTGGCGTTTCGAACGGTGATAAGACGCCAATTTGACAGCATAGGAAATGTATTGGCCAAATCAAAAATTTCTGACCAGGACTTCTCTTTTGCACTAAAGTGATCATCGTTAAAACCTTTGGAACCTTCTGGAAAAATTTTCTTTCGAAGATCTTCAATGAAAAATTTTTGAAGTAGGGGCTCCTGGCCCGTTAATACGTAAACTGGCGCTATTTTCACGACAAGACTAGATTAATCAATTTATCCGGTACGTAAATAGTTTTGGCAATTGAATGACCTTCAATAAAACGACCTACATTTTCGTTTTCTTTGGCTAAGGTTAGAACTTCGTCTTTTGAAAGCCCACGAGGCACATCTAATTTGCCACGAAGTTTTCCATTGACTTGAACCACCAAGGTCACTTTTCCCTCTTGAATCCACAAATTGTCAACCAAAGGCCAAGGCTGATGCGAAACCATATCTTGCATATTCATTTGCTTTGCTAATTCTTCCGAAATATGAGGAACAAATGGTTCGCACAAAATCACAATTTGTCTTTTAATTTTGCTCCACACCAAGTGGGTGGCCGGTGACAAATCATCCTGAGATTTTTCGGAAAGAGACCAAAAGTCAGAGCGTTGACCCGACACATGGTTGATAAGTTCCATAATTGCACTTATCGCCGTATTAAAATGAAACCGTTCAATGCCTTCACTGACGCCTTTGATCGCTTTCTGAAGCTCTGTCATCGCGCTCTTAGCCACTGGATCTTGTTGAATCTCTTGATCCGAAACAGAATTTTCATTTTCCGTAGCGGAGTGAAGAATCAAAACAAAGCGCCAGAGACGATCCAAAAATCGATAGAGACCCTCAACCCCACGATCATTCCAATCTAAATCTTTTTCTGCAGGCGCAGCAAAAAGTGAAAATGCTCGAACCGTATCAGCACCATATTTGGCAATGAGATCATCTGGGTCAACCACATTCCCCTTAGACTTCGACATTTTTTCACCATCTTTGATCACCATGCCCTGGGTTAGAAGTTTAGCAAAGGGTTCTGAAATATTGATATGACCACTGTCGCGCAAAACTCTCGTAATGAAACGGGAGTATAGTAAATGCAACACAGCATGTTCCACACCTCCAATATATTGATCCACTGGCGTCCAATAAGTGGCCAGACTCTTATCAAACATTCCTTTTTCATAGTTAGGCGACGCGTATCGGAAAAAATACCAAGACGACTCCATGAAGGTATCCATGGTATCGGTATCTCTTTTTGCTGCGCCCTCACATTTTGGACATTTTACCTTCACGAAGGAGTTTACCTGCGAAAGAGGTGAACCTCCTTGTCCTGTTAATGGAGCTTTTTTAGGTAAGAGAATAGGCAGGTTCTTTTCATCTTCTGGAACAATACCGCAAGATTCGCAATGAATCATTGGTATAGGTGTGCCCCAATAGCGCTGCCTTGAGATACCCCAATCTTTTAATCGATAGGTCACAGCAGATTCCCCCATTTTGATTTTTGAAAGGGCATCTACAATCATTTTCTTCGCTAAGAGATTATCCAAACCGTTGAAAACATCAGAGGACACGAGTGTTCCGCTTTCTGTGTAGGCCTCTTGGAGACCCTCTGGGTCTAAGGACCGTCCCAAAGGTTGAATAACAATTTTCTTTGGAAGATCATACTTGCGAGCGAAATCAAAGTCCCGCTGATCATGAGCCGGAACACCCATGACAGCACCTGTCCCATAATCCATTAAAACAAAGTTCGCTGAATACACAGGAACCCTCTGCTTACTGAGCGGATGGGAAACATAAATTCCCGTAAAAATGCCTTCCTTTTCAATCAAATTGAGTTTTCGCTGAGAAAAGTCTTCTTTCTTGGTTTTTTGTATAAAAGCGTCAACCACAGCCTTTTGCTCTTGGGGAACCAAACCCGCTTCACTGGCCAAAAGAGGATGCTCCGGAGCAATAGAAATAAAGGTCACACCAAAAAGTGTATCAGGTCGCGTTGTAAAAACACGAATGCTCTCGGATCTTCCTTCAATGGTAAAATCAATCATGGCGCCTTCACTGCGCCCAATCCAATTGCGCTGCATGGTTACAACTTTTTCAGGCCATCCCTTTTCAATCGTTTTCAAACCTTCAAGAAGTTCATCGGCATATCGAGTAATTCGAAGAAACCACTGCTCTAAATCTTTTTGAATAACACTTGAAGCACAACGCCAACACTTTCCGTTTTCAACTTGTTCGTTTGCAAGAACGGTCTGGCACTTTGGGCACCAGTGAACCAACGATTTCTTTCGATAGGCTAAGCCTTTATTAAACATTTGTATAAAAAGCCATTGCTCCCAGCGGTAATAACTTGGCTCACACGTCACTACCATGCGATCCCAATCGACAAACAGTCCAAGACGCTGCATCTGTTTGGTCATGGCTTTTATGTTTTGCTTAGTCCACTGACTCGGGTGCACATTGTTTTGAATTGCGGCGTTTTCTGCCGGCATACCAAAAGCATCAAATCCCATAGGTCTAAGCACATTTTTGCCTAGATGCCTTCGATATCGAGCAATACAGTCACCGATCGAATAATTTCGAACGTGCCCCATATGCAGCCGTCCTGAAGGATAGGGAAACATATCGAGAACATAGGATTTTTCTTTGTCGTTTTCGATGGCTTTATAGGTTTTTTCTTTCAGCCATTTCTTTTGCCACTTGGGTTCAATTTTCAATGGCTCGTAGTGTGGAATGGTTCTTCGACTCATATGGAGTTGACATGTATAGTACATCCTTTGTAAGGAGACAAGAACGCACGTATGACCACATTTTACATCACGACTGCCATCGACTATGCCAATTCAACCCCCCATTTGGGAACAGCCTATGAGAAAATCGGCGCCGATACCATCGCTCGTTATCACCGCCTTTTGGGAAAAACAGTTCACTTTCTAATGGGCAACGATGAACACTCTCAAAATGTTCGGAAAAAAGCACAGGAGTCTGGTCTAGATCCAAAAGTTTATTGTGATCAAATGGCTCAACAATTTAAAAATGCGTGGAAAGAGCTGCTTATTTCCAATGATGATTTTATACAAACCACCGAGCCCCGGCATCACCAAATGGTTCGCGAACTTGCAACGCGCATCTATGAAAAAGGATTTATCTATAAAGCTCCATATGAGGGGCATTACTGCATATCTTGCGAAACATTTTACCAAGAGAAAGACTTACAGGACGGTCTTTGCCCAAATCATAAAACCAAACCAGAGTGGATTCGCGAAGAGAACTATTTTTTTAAGTTGACGGCGTTTTCAGAAAAACTCAAGCACCTGATACAGTCCGAGCGATTTATTCGCCCTGAAGCAAGGCGCAACGAGCTTCTCAATGTACTTGAACAAGGCCTTCAAGATGTTTCTATTTCTAGAGCAGAAACCGAATGGGGCATACCCCTTCCTTTTGATGAGAGTGCAGTCACCTATGTTTGGTTTGATGCACTCATTAATTATATTTCCGCAATCGGACCCATTGGCAGTGAACTATTCAATAATTGTTGGCCTGCAGATCTTCATGTCATTGGAAAAGATATCACGAGGTTTCATGGATTAATTTGGCCCGCAATGCTTATGGCCGCCGACCTTCCAGTACCTCAATCTATTTGGGCTCACGGGTTTATTTCAATCAAAGGCGAAAAAATGTCTAAAAGCCGTGGGAATACCGCTGATCCATTGGTGCTTGCCAAAACATATGGGGCGGAAACATTGCGCTATCACCTGATGCGAGAAGTACCCTGGGATAAAGACGGCGATTTTTCAGAAGAACGCCTGAGGCTGCGATACAACGCAGACCTTGCCAATGATCTTGGCAATTTGTTAAGCCGAACAATTGGGATGACCCTCAAATACTTTGGAAAAACCTTGAGCAAACCCGACACGAATCCTTACAAAAACTTTACCGATCAGGTCGACGCTTGCGTCGAATCATATCATCGTAGAATGAGCGAATATCTAATTTCTCAGGCGCTGGACGAAGCATTTAAAATTGTAACCCAGGCCAATCTATTCATTGGCGAACATCAGCCTTGGACGATGGCCAAGAAACCCGATGAGGAAACAAAACTTCACGCCCTATTATTTTCGTGCTTGCAAGCATTGGCAACAACGGGCCGACTTCTTCTGCCGGTAATGCCCTCTAAAATGGAAACATTATTAGAAGCTCTCGGAGTTAAAATATCAGATAACAACCCACAGATATTTAACTTAGATTTAAAAACACCCCTATTCCCCCGCCTTGAAACCCCAAATGAAAACACGTAGATAAATTTTTACGGACTCATAACCCGAAGGTCGTCAGTTCAAATCTGGCCCCCGCTACCAACTAACTATTAAGGTTAACCTTAAGGTTAATCCTTAACCTACTAAGCTCAAATCCAACCCAAAGCTTAAAGCCCTACCAACGGCCAATTTCCAAGCCTCAATCCTGAGGGCGTCTGGACTGCGGTCGAAAACTGGAGAGGTTGTAGAAACAGAGTCTGAAGAGCAAAAAGCTAAAGTGTAATCCTGGGACACCCGACGCTATCCGATTTTCGTACTTAAAAATCTTGGGGCAGTCTCCAGAATCAAACTATCCTCGAATTAACCACTTAGCTCCTCTTCCTTTGCCAACAGATTTTATTTTCTTTTCATCTCTCAATTGTCTAAGGACATTTCGAATCATATCGCGACTAACACCTGTAATCCAGGGACGTACGCCTGGACCTGAATTAGAGTGAGAACTTCGGGGCATACTTATGGATATCTGATCTTTAGGTAACTGTTATTAGAGGAGATCGCTCCTATTAATTTTGTTTAGAGTTGATTCAATTACCTTTCTCTGATTCTTATGAAAACTTTCAAAAATAGTTTTCATTGAGTCTTTATATGTAGGAACATGGTGGCAAATGGAGAGGATATCTACTCCTTGAGATAAGTCATTTTGAGCTTTGTCTTTCTTTTGCCTTCTCGTGCTTATGAGAACTTTATGAAATCCGAATCGAACAGGATGAGGTGCGAGCATGGTGATTCCCTGATATTTAATTTGAACTGGGTCGGTTAACAAAATGTCCATAAATCTTAAGGCTTGAGCCTTTATATGTAGTTGCTTAATGTTTACCGGCTTATCTTTAGGTGGACCTTTTTCAGGAACCAAAAAGTCAATCATCAGTTCAGGATGGTCAAAACTCATGGAACCATCGGAATGAAATTCCACCAAGAAACCTAACTTTTCTAAAAGGGGTTGAATATCCACATCTGATTTTAACTGACAGGGCAGGGGCACTAAAAAGTCCATGTCTCTGGTTCGAAGAGCTGAAAATTCTTTTTTTGGAAACAAGTCTTTGTAGAAAAACATACACCAGCTTCCCACCAACAGAACATGATCGAGCACTTTTTCTTCGTGCAAAAGCTTTAGTACGTCGAGAACAAGTTTAGTTTGCGGGGGCAGCTTTTTCATTGAGTGCTCTTTGTAAGAAAGCCACTTGTTCTTTTAGGTCTTTAATGAATCCTCTGTATTGTTTCTTTTTTTCTTTGGCTTCCTGATATTCTTGAATGTCTTCGTCGGGAATCTTTCCCAAATACTTAAAATGGACTTTATTACCACCACGGTAAGCCAAATAACAATAGTCCTTACCGTTAATATTCTTGACCACGAGACTGCCCTTTGGAAGCTTTTTGAGGGCTTTTTCGTACTTCTGAAGCATTCTTTTCGAATGTCCCAGTTCTTCTCTCAATATGGCTTTAATCTGCCTCATATAAATATTTTACCAAACATAATACGTTAAAATCAAGCATGTTTGGTAAATCTTAAATTTACCAAACAATATGTACAAATATAGCATATGTTTGGTAAAAATAGTCAAATCGTTA
>JAGRAY010000090.1 GCA_020434375.1 Bdellovibrionales bacterium
AAATTTTGGAAGATTGCCGTATGGCGACTTGGACCGTAGCGACGGAGCCAGTAGGCAACTTTCAAAATTTACTCTGGTGTTTCAACGTATATCTAATTTACTGTAGTCGCACAATTTGGGCAAAGGCCAAACGTTATCATATCATAGGAAAAACCGTGCTACGTGAACAAAATGTCGCAAGAGCAACCCTTGCTTCTGGCACAGCTTTTTCAAACTGGAAACCAAAGCCTTTGCTAACTGCTTGTTGACCTGGTAGAGACTTTTGGCCATTCCAAACAATTCGACCTGCAACCTGTATTGACTCCTTTTGATAAGGCAATCTGAACTTGGCTTGGACCTGCTTACCTTTTGGAAACTTAACGGCTCCAGAAATATACATACCAGTCATTGATAGATCCAAAATGAGCAAACGCGAAAGGACATCAACGCCCAGTATCTCAATCGGAATTTTCACCGGCAACCTTGCAGCGCGATACCTGCCCATAGCAGTTTGTACTATTAGGTCATGGGCTTCCAATCGTTGAGCAACTTTCATAGTTAAATCTTTGAATCGAAAACTCACAAGAGCAAACGATTGGTTCTCTGCACCAATGGCATGGGAAACCACTCGATCGATGGTTCCTAACAACCAAAGAGGTTCAGTTTCAAAAGGTAGAAATATTCTAAGTTCAATTTGATCATCCATAACAAATGGATGAGATTCTGGAAGAGGATACGGTACTTCTAAAATCATGCCCGATCGTCTTATATAGCGACTTTTTAAATCGATATTTCTAAATTTTCCTAAATGGCTGGAACCTAACCTAACCATTAAAGGTTCGTGTCGGAACATATCTGGAGAAAGAAATACGATCTCTTCGTCCATTAATTCTGAAACTCCTGCTGCTCGATACTAAGGTGTGCATTCTTTTTCAGTGCATGCCTCGCAAGACGAGTTCCTATTTCCCAAACAGGCCCCGGAAATCGGTGGCAAGCTTCCATCACGTCATCAAATGCTAACAAAAATCGATTTACATCTTTTTCTGTGATGCACAACGCTGGAGATAGCTTAATTGTATCCATATTATGACCGGCCACTTGGGTTAAGATCTTATGTTTATCCAAGAGGGGCATGATAATGGCCTGACTAAAAAGGCCTTGATCTGCCTTATGCAAAAGGTTCCATCCTATCTTTAATTTTAACGACTTTGGGGGTCCAAACTCAACACCTAAATACAAGCCTCGACCTCGCACCTCTTTGAGTAACTCAAATCTCGATTTTCGTGCATTTAGCTCGCCTACCAAGTAACTACCTAATTTCTCAGCATTTTCTGCCATTTTTTCTGTCTCTAGCACATGGAGAGCCGCCAAACCCGCGCACATGGCTAGCGCATTTTGACTAAACGTCGAAGAGTGAACCACACAGCGATCTAACCTGCTAAAAGTCTGGTTAAAAATGTCTCTTCGCCCAAGCATCGCAGATACTGGGATGAGCCCTCCCGATAACGATTTTGACAAAATGACGATATCCGGCTCAAGATTCCAATGTTCCAAGGCTAGAAACTTGCCTGTTCGACCCATGCCCGTTTGAACCTCATCAACAATAAAGTGAGCATCATGTTTTCTGCATAAATTCTGAGCCTGAAGCAAATAGTCACCTTCTGGAACAGCAAGCCCCTTTCCCTGAATTGGCTCTACAATGAAACCTGCAACATCTTTTTTTGAAAGCTCGTATTCTAAAGCATTCAGATCATTGTATGGAACCTGCACAAAACCATCTAGAAGTTCTCCAAACCCTTCTTTAAAGTGACTATCGCCGTTGGCAGACAAAGCTCCATAGGTTAGGCCGTGATAACCATGAGCCGTATAAATAATCTTATTTTTCTTTTTTGAAGCCCTTGCGAACTTTAAGGCAGCTTCTACTCCTTCCGCGCCTGAATTTGCAAAAAACACGGAATCGATACCCCTGGGCATTTTTTTGACCAATGCCTCTGCCAAAAGACCGGAGAGCAATGGCGCATCCATTTTCACTAGATTCGGATAATCTAGATCCAGTAGTTCTTTTATAGCTTTATTAATGACAGGGTGATTTCTTCCTAAATTAAAAACCCCATATCCACATATAAAGTCTAGGTATTCGTGGCCTTGCGTATCATACAAATAGGCCCCTTTTCCCTTAGAATAAAATCGATCAAATCCGATGATCTTGAGAACTTTAGAAAAGGACGGGTTGATATACGTATCATGCAAATCATAATTTTGTCCTGAACGACTCTGAATAATTTCTTTAATATTGAAACTCATGCACCGTCCCTAGCAGATGTTATGGATTCTGAAAAGCATCATTATAGCGCGATCCTTCTGTTTGCATGCTTTTTTCAATACTTTTCTCTATCATTTTGCCGGTTTCTCCGCCGGGTTGCCTGGGATATCTCTCTACTGAAACGTAAAACGAATAACTTCGCTTAAGCACGCCAAAATCGATGATCCTTCGATAGGGAAACTCAAGAATAAGACTACTTCCATCTTCGGCTAATTGCACCTTTAAGTCATCTTTGTCAAAAACGGCATCATATGACTGTAACGTCCTGGAAATCTCCAACTCTAAACTATGACTCCCATGAACGAGTCCTCGATCCGCAACAGATTCAGCAATACCTATAATTTTTTGGTGATCCGAATATATGATAGCCGCCTTAATACCTAAAAAAATGACAGTGACAGCAAGAACTACACCTAATATAGCAACAATGATGTGCCCGTTCTGAGTACCAACGAATTTACTTCGTGATATTAGCGTTCGAGGTCTTAACTTTTTTTTGATTAATAGTCGTCCTAATAAGTTCTTTGTGTAGCGCGTAAACAGCATCAACATACCAACTTGCATTATTGTACTCGTAGATAGCCTGTTTAGGGTTTTTTTTCCAATCCTTTGACTGGAGTTCTCGACCCGTCAACAAAATAGAATCATCCCAATTCCAGGGATCAAATGGTCCATATTTTTTGACTTTTTCGTGCGCTGTCGAGGGAATCATTTGGCCAAAACCGAATGCCCCAACAAAAGAGCCCTGCATTTTTTCGATCTTACGATTGTCCCACTTAAGTTTCTCTGACAGCCGTAAAAAAGCTTGTACTTCTCCCGTCCAAAAATTCCCAATCTTTTTCATGCGATTATTCCAATAGTTGCGAGTTTTAAATTTATTTTTCAAAGGATACTTTTGAGCTTGCGTAAATATTTCTTCCAAGTATTCCTTTCTAACCTGACGATGAGAAAGCGCGGCAAGACTAAGAAGAGTATCAAAAGTAGGATATGTCTTGAGCTTAAGATAGCCGTACAAAGATTCAACATACAAGATTGAAGCCACTGCTGTCTTCGGAATCTGCAGTTCAGTTTCAACTTTATAAAAAGTCTTATGATGTTTGTCCATAAACTT
The DNA here is from genome assembly GCA_020434375.1 of Bdellovibrionales bacterium. GTDB lineage: Bacteria > Bdellovibrionota_G > JALEGL01 > JALEGL01 > JAGRAY01 > JAGRAY01. The sequence continues at coordinate 3,414 of JAGRAY010000090.1, forward strand.
CAGTGCTCTGATAACTGCTGTCTTGTTGCTATAAGCTCTCAGTATAGTCTTTTTTGGTTTAGGCATAACGATATTAAGCAGTTTTAACCGTACTGCCTCTTCCTGAAACTCCCTTTTTTTCCCCGAAAATAGTTTAATTGCATCGATGTCTTTTGTTTTTGATTGAGAGCAATCTGAGCACGTCTTTTGCTGAACATGCCGAACCGCGGCGAACCACGTCTTTTGATTCAGCGAATACCCAATTATAGGAGCAAAAAGTACAATTAGAGTACAGCGTAAGATCCATATTCCAGGGAACCGAACCATGAAGTTTCTTTTAAGAGTTCCCTAAAAAATCTATTTTGGGAACAATCTTTAAAAAATCAATACTGGAGTGACCTGACGCCATCTCGCTATCAAATAATAAATCTAGTTTTTCTATAAGAACACCTAAACGAATATCTTTGTAAACACTTCCATAGCGAGTCAGCATGCTTTTGGCCTTGTCGTATACGCGCTTAGCTCCTTTTGGATTATCATTTGTTAGATGATAGAGAGACACCGATATTTGAATAAGACCCCCATAAAAATCTTTATCGTCACCTTCTTCTTTAAGCCAAATTGTATCTAACGTTGTTTGAGCTGACATAAACTTACCATTGTTGAAATACTCGATGAAAAGAAGGTAGTGATCTGAATACTTAATCATTCTAATAATTAATGTAAATCATAACAAGTTTGGTAGGATTAACCAAACGGAATCTCTGTTGAGAAAACTAACTAAGCAGCTTGTTCATTCGTAACAGCTTCAATTTCATCGTGTGAAATCAATTTCTCCTCCTGAAGAACCACGAATAGTGCATTCACCACGTCGTCACGAAACTGGCTACCCTTCACAGTATTTATTTCTCGAACGATGTCTCTGATTTCCCACGGATCCTTGTATGGCCTCTTCGAACTTAATGCCTCAAAAAAATCTGCCAATGCCACAATTTGCGTCATAAGCGGGATTTCTTCACCTTTCAGGCCTCTCGGATAACCTTGACCATCTGGCCTTTCATGATGATCTCTGGCCATGGTCGAAAGTTCTTTAAGTTGAGGAATTTTATCTATGATATCTCCCCCTCTAGATGGATGAGTCATGATGATTTTTCGTTCTAATGACGTAAGGCGACCTGGTTTTTTTAAAATATCGTCTGGAATACTTATTTTGCCGATATCGTGAATCATGGCTCCTTCTTTGATGAGCATCAATTCACGTTCATCAAAGTTGAATTTCGATGCAATTTTCATTGCCCACTCAGTTACCCTTTGAGAATGCCTATGTGTGTGACCATCTTTGTCGTCGATGAGAGTTGCAAGTAATTCAAGTGTACCAAAGCGAAATTCAGATTTTGTCTTGTGCAAAATCGTTTCAGACAAACCTGCAATGACTATTTGCTTAATTTCATTTGAAGAAAAATTGACTGGTTTTTCTAGAAATTCATAAAAAACTCTATTTCTAACGGATTCAATGGCAAGTTGCTTAGTTGCATTTCCCGTAATCATAATGCAAGTCATATAAGGTTTAATTTTTTTTACTTTCACCGCCAGATCCAAACCTGTCATATGTGGCATAACTTGATCAACAATGAGAACGCCCACACTCGGATCTTCTAAGGCAACCTTAAGAGCTTTGCGTGGGTCATTGAAAGTTGCGATATTAAATTCGTCTTCCAGATGAAGCTCAAAACTGGTTAGATTGTCTTGCTCGTCATCTACATATAGAACACGTATATCTTCAAATCTCTTTTTCTGACTTTCCATAGTCTGCACCAACATTGTTTATTGTAAACAAATTGCACGCCTAAAACAACGCATTTCTCAAAAAATGTATACTTTTGTTTCAAAAATATTTGCATTAAAATTATAGTATTTTCAATATGTTATAATTACCATAAACAGATATATCAAGATAACCAGTAGAATACGTAACTAAAGTTTAACGTGCGCATTTTTTAGGCGATTCAATGCCATGAAGCACATTTTAAAAGTCAAAATTTTGAAGAAGACTTGTTCTTTCTCAATTTATCCAGCTTCATCTTGGCCTCAATAAAGTTTGGATCAAGGGTTACAGCGTTTTGAAAGGCACCAAGAGCATTGCGTTCGTCATCAAGTCGTTCAAAACTTATTCCAAGAAGAAAGTGAACCTTGGCATAGCGGGGATGAGTACGCACTAGCGACAACAATCTGCGATTTGCACGCATGAAAAGCCCGACGTCTAGCTCAAGAAGCGCTAAATTAATAAGATCTAAACTTCCGGTATTGTTTCCATCTAAACGCTCCACCTCTTTCCGAATTCGTTGTGTAGGGCCTTCTAAGCGAAGCTCAACCTGAAGCTCTTTGATTGAAATGGCGGGATCCGAAGGCATAATTGCCAAAGACCGACGATATGCATTTAGAGCCAGGTCAAATTCTTTTTCTTTTACGTATGCTGCTCCTAATTCGTTCCAAGCGATTGTAGACTCGGGATAGACATCAACAACATCCTTCCAGATTCGAGTTGGATACCCATAACGCCAATTTTGCATAGTCGAAATCATCAAAAGCACAACGCCAAACCCGCCCATCGCTCCATAGATGATCTTTCGTATTCGATTAGAGGATATTTTTCCCACAATGCTCACTAAGATCATCGAAAGACCTGCATAAGGCAAGTAGGTTCTAATGGAGTCCTTAGCAAAGAACAATGGGTAAAAAGACGACGTAGGAAGTAGCCCCAACCAAAACAAAGTTACGCCAAAACAAATTAATGGATCACGACCAAATTTTATAATAAGGCTGAATGTGACAGCAAGCAACCCTATCATGGGCAATACACTCTGATGAAGCAAACTGTGTGCAGAAGGATCGTCAATCACAAGAGGGTTTTGAATAATCCAGTCATAGATATACTGAGGAACCACGCGAGCTGATAAACTAAGATACTCTAAACGGCTCGGTATCGTTCTGGAAAAATAACCTCCGGCACCCGAATATTTGGCAAATAGCTCTAGGCGGCACCACATAAATATCAATGAGGTGAAAACAAATATGGAGCAAAGAACAAGACGCTCTTTTAATAACTTCAATAGTGGCTGCTTGAATTGAAGATGATCTAACAGCATAATGAGTACAGGATAAATAATTGCAGACTCTTTGGTTAGAAGGGCCAAGATAAAAACTACAAAATGTACGGCACAACTAACAAAACGCTTTTTATTGGGCCTTTTGTTGTACCAAAGATGAAAGAGGCACCCAAGAATCATCCAAAACGTGACTAACAAACTACTTCTCTTCCATAACATATTGATGGCTACAGTATGAGAGGGATGTACCGCAAACAAACATGATATGCCAAAGGCTCGCCAATAGTTTCGCTTCACAGAGCCTTGAGCAAGCACCAATACCAAAAAATAAATAAGCAGCGCATTAAGAGCGTGCAGAAGAATATTTCCCAATCTCAACCACAATACATAATCGGATCCGAGCTGGGCATTGATCCAATAAGACACAATTAAAATCGGACGATAGCCAGAAAAGAACGAATGGCTATCGACGTAAAAACTTTGAAACGCCTCGATGGGAAATGCCCTTTGATGAACCCACATATTTTTTTGAATGACAATGTAGTCGTCATAGTAAATTGGGT
>JAGRAY010000091.1 GCA_020434375.1 Bdellovibrionales bacterium
CTCCTTCGGCCCGCGAAGCTGCAAAAGTAAATACTCCGGACGTAAGTCCGGAGAAATTTATCTTAAATATTTGGTTATTGTACTAATGTGTCTTCGCTGCGTCGATATCGGATGGGCTAATGAGAGGCGGGTAGGCAAAATTCCGTATTCGTTTCAACTAAAAGAGCTTCCTCGTCATTTAGGAAGAGGGGTTAAAGAATCATTTTGGGGGATTCAAGGGCTGGCCTTCTTGGGAGCTGCGGGCACGACATTTGCGTTTCGACCAGTCGACGATTCAATTGCAAACTATTTCAAGCATGAACCCGCACTGGGACGACGCTTTAACGATATTTTTGACCATGTGTCCTCGCCTATTACTGTTGGGGGCGGATTATTTTTGGTATGGGCAGGGTCCTACTGGACTCAAAACGATCAACTTGCGCTTTCGATGGAATCGGCGCTGGAGGCCTGGATTTTAGTTGTGCCATTGGTGGTGGGCACAAAATATGTTGCAAACCGTGATCGTCCAGACGGCTCTTCATTCTCGTTTCCCAGTGCACATACGGCGGCTGCCTTTTCAACAGCTACGGTGCTCGCTCATTCTTACGGCTATGCAGTGGGAGTTCCAGCATTTTTAACCAGCGCATTTATAGGGTTTATGCGAATTGATTCAAGTAAGCACTATTTAACCGATGTATTGTTTGGTGCAGTTCTGGGCACTTCCATTGGCCTTGGTGTCTCTAGATTTCATCAACCCCTAGGACCAAATGTTTCTGTTACACCTTATGTGACGTCAAGGGGAAGCGGCCTAGTTTACAGGCAAGTCTTCTGACCTTTTCTAAGATTAACGACGAACTACCTAAGTGTTTAATAATATTAAAAGTTTTTATAGTAGTGCCGGTTGCCCAGGTATATAATAATGCGATGTATTATTTTTGCCTTTTGTGATAATCCTATTTGACGTAATGGGGGTAGTTTTTAAAATGCACGTAAATTTATTAATGTTTGGGGCGCGAAGATCTCTTGATTTGTTTGTTCGCGGTATTTTTCTAGGTTGCTTTGTATTTCTTCTGACGATGGTTCAGTCGGGGTATGCGCAAGACTATAGTGCGTTAAAAACTAAATACGTGAAAATGAAAGACAAGATTGAAACTGCCCAAACAGCTTATGAGACGGCCTGTAAGATAGACACTGACCGAAATCTAACATCTGACTTTTTAACTCGCCTATATCAGTTGCGAGAAGTTGACAATTTAAACCAAAAAACTACTAGCGTCGTTGAAAAACTTCGACATTATCGTGTTATTTTTGTCACCGGAATTATATTTAACGTTGTGGACTGGAATTTTTGGGATTCCTATTATCAGGAGATTTTCGAATGGGGTGAGGCTAACAACCTGAACTTTGAAAAAGCACCTCTTGATTATGATGGAAAATTGCCTTCTGAAAATGGTGCCGACCAAAATGAATATGTAGAGCCCAATGCCAGTCCAGCTTTCAATGAAAATGCTATAAAAAAACTTATTGAAGACGACGACGCGTCTAATTTGCCTGTTATTTTCGTGTCACATAGCAAGGGATCCAATGACGTCGCATATTTTCTCATGAAAAACCCCAAGTATTGGAATAGACAAAACGCCAGGGTCAAAGGTTGGCTTTCGTTAAATCCTGCCTTTTGGGGATCGACTTTGTCAGAGGACACAGTTCGAAATCCTCTTGCGAGTATGGCAGCATACTTTTTTGCTCAAAAAGAGAGAGACCGAGTTCAGTCGGCTGGAGAGTTTCAAAAGATGCTTTCAATTACAGGAGCGCTTGAGAAATACTATCCAGACAATACGGTTAATCCGGAGCTATTAGATGTTTTGAAGAGTCCATTTTTAAAAATATTAAATTTTAAAAGTTTTGTTTCGGGCGACCATGCGGCAAAATCTCCCGCAATGGTCGTGAGAGAAAATTTACCTCTTGGTTATCACGAGGAAGCACCTACGGATGGTTTTGTCTGGTATCCTTCCATGGAAATTCCATGTGTCAGATTTATCGGTGTTGAAGGGTATGACCACTGGGATTTGATTAAACCGAGTAATCGCATAGATGAATGTGGAGACCCCATATCTGTGATTCCTGAGTGGATTACGCTTTTTGAGAATTTCTTTGAAATATCTTAGAAAATTAACGCGCGACAAATACTTTATCTAATGTTTTTTCTGTGAGCCAACGTCAAAAAAGATCGACAAGAATAAACTCTTTCCATTAGACTACGATCTAATTAAACTTCTGTGCGCTTGTACAGATCAAGTTAAGTTGCTATGAAAAAAAGTAATACTCCTGGCCAAACTCTTTCTCGTTTCTTGGGCCTGATACTTCAAGGTAACAGGCAATTTGTGTGGACGATTCTTTTTTACGGTCTTTTGGTTTCTTTATTGAGTTTAGCAGTGCCAGTTTCAGTGCAAGCGATTGTAAACACGATAGCGTTTACTTCTTTGAGTCAACAGCTTGTGGTGATTAGTATTTTGCTTTTCATTGTGCTTCTTGGTGCAGGTGTATTTCAAGTCTTGCAGGCATGGCTTATTGATTTATTCCACCGTAAGATTTTTGCGCAACTGGGGGTTGAAGTAACAAAGCGACTCTATTTGGCAAAATCGCAGTTCTTTCGTATGCAAAATGCGCCAGAACTCGTGAATCGCTTTTTTGATGTTTTTACAGTACAGAAAAGTGTCAGTATTCTTTTTACAGATGGATTTTCTCTCGTTCTTCAGCTGCTGGTGGGCCTAACGCTAATAGCGCTGTATCACCCTTTGTTGCTCTTGTATGATATATTTCTGATTTGCAGTTTGGCATTGGCATGGTTTCTATTTGGCGCAAAAGCAATGGATTCTGCAATTTTGGAGTCTAAGGCCAAATATTCTTTGATAAACTGGCTCGAAGAGCAAGGTCGTAGCTACAAACTATTAGCTTCTTCTAGGGCCGAAGCAATGGTGATGAACCGTTCTGAATTTTTAATTTCAAAGTACATCAGTTACCGAAAACAACACTTCAACCATTTGTTAGGTCAAATAATTATATTGGTTTCTACTTATGCTATATCAAGTGCCATACTACTAGGATTAGGGGGGTATTTAGTCATTAAAAATCAATTGTCTTTAGGTCAATTGGTCGCCGCAGAGATCATTATTACCGGTATCTTGGTAAAAATTGCCAAGTCTGGAAAATACCTAGAAGTTTACTACGATCTTGTCGCAGCCTCCGAGAAACTATTGCATTTATTCGATTTTGATATTGTAGAATTATCATCAATAGACACAGAAACTTTTAATAAGGTAGATATTCAATGTAGAGATATTTATGCGCAGCAAGAGACTCGCGTATTTCGATACACCGAGATGATACCATTTAAATCACGGTATTTTTTTAGAGTAAACCATGCAGCTTGCAAAGAAATATTACTAGATAAAATTTTTGGTGAATCTATATCGACAAAGGGTAGTGTATTTATAAATCAAAGAAGCTCTGATTTAATAAATATTCAGCAACTCCGTTCCTTAATTTATACCACAGGATACCCGACTATTATTGAAGGTACGATTGCAGAAAACTTAACGCTAGGTGATCCACATTTGTCTGAAAAAGATATTTATGATGTCTTGAATTTAGTCGAGTTAGCGACAAGTATCGAGGGCCTTCCCGATGGCCAAAAGACACAAATGTTACCTGGTGGACATCCGCTTTGGCAAAGTCAGCTTCTGCGATTTGATATTGCTCGTGCGATTCTACTAAGATTTAAAATTATTATTTTGAACGAAAGTTTCCAGTCGATCGGTGTAGATCGGCAAGAAAAGATATTGCGTTATTTAACTAGCGCAGAAAGAGATTGGACTCTTTTGCAGTTTGGAGACCAACCTAAACAAGGAATCGAGTACGATAAGGTAGAAACCATTGGCTGGGTTGAAAGGTCTATTTAATGAATGATCCGACCAAAAAATCGTTGAGCCAGTACTTTGTCATACATAAGTCTATTGAGACGCCTAGGATTTTGAGAGTGGTTTCTATAAGCATGCTGGCGTTGTTGTTGATGTTTTTGATTTCTATGGTGATTGTGCCTTGGCAACAAACGACATCTGGCGAAGGTGAGGTGATTGCACTAGATCCAAATAGTCGAATTCAAGAAATTCATACCATGGTAAGTGGTATAGCTTCAAAGTGGTATGTTCGTGACGGTGATCAAGTTAAGTTTGGTGACCCGATCGTTGATATTGTTGATAACGATCCTTTATTTGTTGAACGACTTTCAAGAGAAACCGAGGCCAAACGAAGAAAAGTGGATGTTTCAAAAATTGCAGCTGAAACTGCAAAAAAAGATGCTGATCGACAGGCTGAGCTTTTTAATCAAGGACTCAGCTCACGAAAAGTGTTTGAAAAAGCTATGATTGAATACAAAAAGCTTTTATCGCAATTGGCAAACGACGAAGCAGAGTTAGCCAAAGCGGAAACATCTCTATCCCGCCAACATCGACGAACCGTTGTTGCACCTTCGGACGGAACCGTGCTGAGTGTGCTCTCTGGTGTGGGGAATGTTTTGGTTAAAGAAGGAGAGGCAGTCGCACAGTTTTTACCAATGGCACAAGACTTAGCTGTTGAGGTTTTTGTTAAAGGTAACGATTTTCCCCTTGTTGAACGAGGTCGTTTGGCAAGAATCCAGTTCGAAGGTTGGCCCGCGATCCAAGCCACAGGTTGGCCAAATTTGGCGATAGGAACATTCGAGGGAAAAGTTTGGGCAGTAGATTCCTCTAGAATTCAAAATGGTCGATATCGTGTGGTTATTGTGCCCCAAAATTCTAAGCCTTGGCCAGACAGCGAATATCTTCGACAGGGAACCCGTGTGAATGCTTGGATCGTTTTAGATCGCGTAAGATTAGGCTTTGAGTTGTGGCGCCGCTTTAATGGTTTCCCTTTGGCCATAAATAATCAAAAATATAAAATTAAAAAATCTACGACAAAGTAATGAAACATATTATCGTTATCATGCTTACTTTGATTTTAGTTCATAAAGCTGACGCGAACTCAAAAGATGTAAGCCTTGCCGAGGTTCTTGGCATGGTTAGAGCATATCATCCGCGTATTCAACAAGAATTACAGATTCTAAATCAAGCAAATGCAAACATTCAATCGAAGCTCGGAAAATTTGATACAAAACTAAAGTTTCAAGGAAACTTCTCGGTCAATGGTCCTTATTCCGGCGACTATTATAAAGGTACGATTGAGCAGCCGTTTCCAATTGGAGGGCTCACTGCTTTCGGAGGTTACCGACAATCAATCGATACATTTCCAGTTTATGAAGGTGACCTGGTTACATTAGACGGTGGGGAAATGTTCGCTGGCTTAGATTGGTCCCTAATGGAGTTTTTTGCGCTCGACTCTCGAAGATTGGAAGTTATCAAAGCAGAGTGGATGAAAAATATTCAAACTGAAAACACAAAAATGTCCATTTTGTATATGCAGGAAATTGCAGCGAAAGCATTTTTTGCGTGGAAGGCAGCATTGAATATCAAAGATGTATATCAAAGGTTATTTGATTTGGCATCACAGAGACAAAAAGCTTTGGAAGATAGAGCCAACCATGGAGATATCGCTAAGTTTTATGTGTTGGAGAATCGTCGTTATATCTTGGAACGAAAGCGACAATTGATTGAAGCCAGTCAAAATGTAGCAGTCTTTCAAAATGCAATGCGCGTTTTTTTGAGAAACTCGGATGGAAGTATGTTTTTAACGGAGAGTGCCCAATTAAAGCCTCATAGTGAAAATGAAAATGTGGCCATCGTCCCCCTTTTAAATAAAGATATTATTTTAAGGCAATACCCAAAGCTTCGAGCCATAGATTCTAAAAGAGAAATTATATTTAGGGAGATAAGAAATCTTCGAGTAAACCGTTTTCCAAATATTAGGATGGGAGCAGTTTATAAAGAAGATTTTGGGACTGGGCCCAGCACGTTAATGGGAAGTGAAGTTGATGTGCATGGAATGCTTGAATTTCCAATCCAAAATCGGGAGGCAAAGGCTGCCGTTGTTAAAGCCGAGTCAAAATTGAAAGAGCTGAAGTACGAATACCAACTTGAAAAAGACACTCTAGAGTTAAGCATAGATCAACTCGACATAAAGATGCCGTTGACAAAAAATCTTATAGACAATCTCGTGACCGAGGTTGAAGTTGCAAAGGAATTGGCAGCAGGGGAAAAGCAAAAGTGGAACAATGGTGACAGTGATTATGTCTTAGTAAATATTCGAGAGCAAGATGCAACAAAAGCAGAAATAGAAAAGTTAAAAGCTCAACTCAACTATGAAAAGCTATGGTCTGAAGCGATGCACCTGTCGATGAAATTCGATAGCTTGCTTTAGAATCTCACTGGATGTTGTCGTCCAAATCAGGTAGTAAGCTACTACGCTATGATCTCTATCGAACATATTCGTAAAAAATTTTGCAATCGCCTTGTTGTGGATGATGTCTCGTTAGTTTTGGAAAAAGAAAATGTTCATGCTTTTATTGGTTCGAGTGGCTCAGGAAAAACAACGCTCTTAAAGATGATTGCCGGGATTCTTGAGCCTGATGAAGGGCTTGTGAAAATTGACGATGAAGTGATGACAACAAAATCCCAAATGCATCTTTCACGTTTGATGGGATATGTGATGCAAGATGGCGGTCTGTTCCCACACTTTACGGCAAAGGGAAATGTTTCTTTGCAAGCGCGTGTCTTAAACTGGAGCCTAGATAAAATTGAACAGCGTATGAGTGAATTATCAAGTATGTTTAATATCGATAGCCATATTCTAGAACAATACCCTTCTCAACTCAGCGGTGGACAAAAGCAAAGAATTGCGGTGATGCGTGGTTTGTTTTTGGATCCAAATATTTTGCTCCTTGACGAGCCTTTGGGTGCTTTGGATCCCCTAATACGAGCAAATCTTCAAGAAGAACTCAAAAAAATATTTCAAAAACTTAAAAAGCTTGTAATCTTAGTAACGCACGATCTTGCATAAGCAACTTTCTTT
>JAGRAY010000092.1 GCA_020434375.1 Bdellovibrionales bacterium
TGCTGTTATCTCAGTGGCCTCAGTTATTCAAGATCTTCAACTGCCTTTGCATGTTCACTTCATTTTTCCTGTGGTCGAAAATATACCGAGCGATCGGTCAGTCAAACCTGGCGATGTGTTTCTAGGGAAAAATGGCAAAAGTGTTGAAATTGAAAACACAGATGCCGAGCGAAGGTTAATCCTAGCCGACGCCCTTTGTTATGCAGAAGAGCAGGGCGTGGATCATATCATTGATATTGCCACACTGACAGGAGCTGTTTTGGTTGCTTTGGGAGATGATATCGCGGGCATTATGGGTACAGATGAAACCATGATGAATTTGATTCGGTCTGCCGGCCAAACGGTTGGTGAAAAATACTGGCAACTTCCACTTGAGGAAAGCTATCGAAAGCTTTTGAAAAGTGATGTCGCCGATTTAAAAAATGTGGCCGGTGGAAGATCAGCAGGATCGATCATTGGAGGTTTATTTCTTTCTGAGTTCGTTGAGAAAACACCTTGGGTACACATTGATTGCGGTCCAGCGATGAGTGAAAAAGACAGTCCTCTTCTTCCTAAAGGAGGAACCGGATTTGCCGTGAGAACGTTTATTGAATTGCTGACAAAACTCGCTTCTTAAAGCAGACTATTTTACAAGTATAGGTAGTTTACTAATAAAGTCGTAACTCCCAGGAAACCACTTGCAAAGTGCCGGCATGTAGGCATTCGAAATGGTGTGAAAAATGATTCCTGGAACGATAGACCGAAACTTAAGTGCCATCCACCCGGCGATGAGTCCTAAGCTTAGAGGGCCAAAAGCCCATATTCCATGAGCTAACATAAATAGAATGCTAGAAATCACAATAGCCCAGGATTTTGAATAGCGAGTGAGAAGGGCATGGAGTAAGAGGCCTCGAAAAAAAAGTTCTTCCGACAGCGGCGCAATAAGAAACAAGGTCCAATAGTCTGCTTGTTTGAACTCAATCTGACATCTGTGCACTAGTGTTGACGAGCCAAAAAATATTATTTCGCAAATGGCGAAAATGCCGAAAGGAACTAAAGCCATGAACGCGACATACCACAGTGTTTTCTTAGGTTGAGGCCAGCACAACCTTAGTGAGTTGAAAGGTATGACGTTAAATATGACGAGAGCTGTGGTGCAAATGAAAAAAAATAGCTGCGGTAAAAAAGTGATCCAAGAATTTTTGAGTGCAGGGCGAATATCATTGAAAATCCAAGGATGAAACAAAATTGAATACAAAAAGAGACACCCCATAACCAGGTACAGTTTTGATTTTGGCGTCACAAAAAATGACCTGGTGTTTTCAAAAAGAGATATAGGAGAACAAAGGCTGCGAGAAATGGGAAACCTATAAAAACAATTCGAAGGAATCCAATCCATTTGTATTTTTTTCGACGTTTGAGACTTTGAAATCCCCTAGAAATGTTAAAAAGGGCAAGACCTAAAAGAAAAAGTAAGGCTAAAATGGCCCCAAAGGTGTGGTTCATGGCGTGCTTTAAAATTTATCATTCTGAAGGCCCAATGACAATGGTGCATTCTCCTTTAATGGTTTTTTGTGATAAGATTTCAATTACTTCGATTAAGGAGCCCCTGTAGCTTTGCTCAAATTTTTTGGTCAGTTCTCTTGCCACAAACACTAAGCGGCTTGGTTTCCGATTACATAATTCAGTCAATGTTTTGATCATTCGATGGGGTGACTCAAAAAAACATGACGTGTATGAGCTTTCAATCATTGCATCTAAGATGCGCTGTCTTTCGCCTCCTTTTTTGGGTAGAAATCCGTAAAAAGTAAATGGAACAGCTTTAAAACCACAAATCGAAAGAGCCACCGTGATGGCAGAAGGGCCAGGAATCGGGACAATCTTGATGCCCTTTTTCAGTGCTTCAGAAACAATAAAGGCCCCAGGGTCCGATATGCCAGGCGTTCCGGCATCGGTTACCAGTGCGATATTTAGGCCTGATTCGAGTTTTTTTAACAAAATTTCTGGCCGTCTTCGTTGAAATATTTCATCACAGCGAAAAAGCGGTTTTTCTAGTTTAAAATGTTTGAGAATTTTTAATGTTTTTCGAGTGTCTTCAGCGCCTATTTCATCAACAAATTCAATGGTTTGACGACAGCGATCACTGAGATCGCTCAAGTTGCCAATTGGGGTTCCCATGATGTACAACGTACCGATAGTTTGCATAAAGTTATTGTGTAAGTCTTCTTGAGTTCAGGCAAGACAATCCGTTAAACTAGAAAGAGAGAGTTTATAAAGTATGAGATCGCACCTACTACCAACCACGATATGTTTAGCCTTGAGTATTCTATGCTGCACAGGTGATCCCGGAAGAATTCCCATCTCTCTAGATTTTACGCAAGTTACGAATACGAGTCAGATTCAGCGATTTTTGTTTGTCGTGAAAGAACCCGCAGACCCTATTGGTCTTGCCATTTTGTTTCCTGATGAGTGCACCGGTTGTACAGTGTCAGAGACGCCGTGTCCTGCCGCGAACAGTTGTGTCAAAGTGAATGCGTGCGGTTTTTTAGTTACAGATGAAGGATTTGAAGCACGGGTCGATTTTTCAGACTTCGACAATGGTGCTGATATTGAAATCATCGCGTGTGCAACGAACGGAATCGATACCATCATTGCATCAGGTGCGACGGTCATCAAAAATACAGGGGGACAGGAGGCACAAGTGGCATTGTCTGATTCAGACACTTCTTGTGATTTGCTACCGCAATGCCCATGAAATCATTTTTTCAATTTTTCTGTGTTTCTCTTTGCCTAGGTTTGATCTCGAGTTGTTCGCAATCAGATCATCAAATTTCAGTAACGTTTGCGGGTAACACGGCAGCTTTTGCAAATGCCTCTGCAGTTGATCTAGTTCTTGTCGTGACCAATCTTGAACTTAATGGGGAAATTCTTGATGTTGATTCCAATGGTGATCCGGACACTTTTGTATTTCCTGAAAGCTGTGGTGCGTTAATTTCTGCGGGATGTGGTTATGAGATTCAGTCGGGTCAGATTTTTTCAATAGGCGCATTTCCTCTTAATTTTAAATATGAACTAGAAGCCAGGATAAGAGATGCAAGTGGCAATAATATTGCGTCGGGTCAAACAACTTTTACAAACACCTCAGACCTTACAACGCTGATCGTCAACCTATGAAATGTAGAATTCTTGTTATTGCAACTTTTCTTGTGTTTTCGAGTTTTCTTTTGGGATGCGGGGGTTCAAGCACCGTTGGTGTGCGCATCTTGGTTGCACAAAATGCGTCACCTAACTTATTGCAAGAAATAAAAACTGATTTAGACAATGGAGACTCACGCGGTATTTACTTTAGGTTTGATCCACTGCATTTTTGTCCCTCAAGTATTGATGATGTGGATCCCTCTGCTACGGCGATTGTTCCAAGAGATCCAGTAGGTTCAGATCCTACGCGAAGTTCTTTTGAAATCGATACCTCAGCATTGAGTCCAGAAAAAATTTATCGCGTTCGTATGCTTGCAGTTAATGCTACGGGAACCACCACACATCTTGGAACAATTAATTGTCCGATGTCGATCAAGTACCCTACACTTAATCAATTAGTCGTGTGCTTTGGAAACATCTCTCCCTCGCCTGTGTGTTCGGGTCTAGGAACCACATACCCACTTTTATTCAGTGCAACCAATGACTGCCAGCTAACGCCTGAGCAAGTCAGTCAGTGTTTTTAGCCGTTTTTCAAAACGCACAATTAATTATAAAAAGTCATTTACTTTATTCACTTTCGTTATGAACTTTATGAGGTGGTTTGGGTAAAAAAGCTTCCACGTCTTCCACCGGCTCATCTTCAAGTTCCGATTTGTGCTCGGATGTGACAGATCTTACGATGTCTTGTCCAGTGAAGTTGATTTGAAAATGTTCGGCGTGAAAATTTGCTTGTTCTCGTATGACAATGGTTCGACCTGTTTGTTGTTCGAGTGCGACCAAAAATTCATACTCTTCATTCTTGAGAATTCGTGCCACGTTTGGATGTGAAACAATTTCAATGTTTTCATGGGTTTTTCGTTTGTCAATTTCAAACCCAAGTTTACGGAGTATAGAATAGGCAACAGTCCTTGCAGACTTATGAAAACCTTTTCCATCACAAATGGCACAGGGCTCGCAGAGAAGACGTACCATGCTTTCTCGCGTTCGCTTTCGTGTCATTTCCACAAGGCCGAGTTCGGAGATCTGCAGCACATTGGTTTTAGCTTTGTCGTCTGCTAAAACTTGCTCAAGTCGTCGGTAAACTTTTTCGCGATTGGATCTTCTATTCATATCGATGGTATCCAATATAATAAGACCGCCAAGATTACGAAGACGAAGTTGAGAAACTATTTCGTCAACGGCTTCCAGATTGGTTTTTAAAATGGTTTCTTCAAGATTTTTAGATCCCACGAATCGACCTGTGTTAACGTCAATTGATGTTAGAGCCTCTGTTTGGTCAATCATTAAATAACCGCCAGACTTTAGCCATACCTTTCGTGAAAGAGCCTGGTCAATTCGATCTTCAATTCGATAGTGGTCAAAAATTGGTTTCTTTTCCTTGTATAAAACAACCTTGTTTTTTTCTTCTGGCGATTGAAGGGTCATGAATTGTTTGATTCTTCGATAAGCCAGCCGATCATCAACCACAAACTCTTGAATATCTTCTGTGAAAAAATCTCTTACGACTCTCTGAACCAATGGAATATCTTGGTGAATAAGTGACGGCGCTTTCATGCCCTGGCGACGCTTTAATATTTTTTTCCAAAGTTTTTCCAGGTAGAGAATATCGTGAATGATATTCTTTTCGGCCTGCTTTGAGGCCGCGGTTCGAATAATAAAACCACCTTCCAGAGTTTTGGTCTCTTGAACAATCTCTTTTAGTTTTCGTCTCTCTTTTTCAGTTTCTATTTTTCTAGATACTCCGATATGGTTGACCGTAGGCATGAATACCAAATACCGCCCTGGAAGAGAGACATGTGACGTAAGGCGTGCACCTTTTGTTCCGATGGGGTCTTTAGCCACCTGAACCAAGACTTCTTGACCTTCTTTAACGAGATCTTCAATTCGTGGACCTTGGCGATTTCGTCGCCGTTCTTCTTCAACTTCCCTTTTGTTAAAGGCATCCCCATATTCTTCAAAAAAGTCTGTGACATAGAGAAAGGCAGCTCTTTCTAAGCCAATATCAACGAAAGACGCTTGCATGCCAGGCAGCACGCGGACGACTTTACCTTTATAAATATTCCCAACGATGCCACGTTCGTTTTCTCGCTCGATATAAAGTTCGGCAAGGCGATCATTTTCAAGAACAGCAACGCGAACCTCTTGTGGCGTTGCATTCACCACTAACTTTGTATTCGTTTTCACGTTTACCTCCTCTTCAATATTAAAGAGGGTGAGGTAAAGCGTTTAGGGAATTACCCCTGAATATGAAAATCCAATAGATCTTCTTCTATGGGTTTCCAATTCACGCAAACCTTTTCCACCCGCGCTTGGGGCGGCCCGTTATGACACCAGCGGAGAAATACTTCTATTAATGCGGTTTCACCCTGGGCCTCAATTTCTACTGACCCATCAGGAAGGTTTCGAACAAATCCCTTTAACTCCAGTGCTCTTGCTTTGTCACGAGCCGTTGCCCTAAAAAAAACACCTTGAACCTTCCCATGAATGATCGCATGAATCCGCTTCATTATTCACTGGCACTGGATAAATTCACGCCTCTTGTCATCCAAGGGGCGCTTCAAATCTTTTTGTTGAGCGTAGTTAATCATGACTTGAAGTCCTTGACAACTCAAATCATAACCCAAATGACAATTCAAACCCGCCTATCATAAAGGGTTAATTTTAATAGACGTTTTTCGCTTTTTCGGTAGCATTGGTCACAAAATATTAATTTTGCTCTTTGGGCAATACTGGTGTACCAGGTACGGGTAGAATTTAATCATTAAGGAAGTCATGGGTAAAAAAGACAATAGACGAACAAGAAAAATGCGGCGGAAGAAAAGCCAAACTAAGCTTAAAACCAGAATCAAACGAAAAAAAGAGCTAGCAAAAAAACGTAAGTGAGTCAGCTTTTTGATGATCGTATCGAGTATGACTTCAAATTACCCACTCAAAAAGATCTGCCAGTTCTTATTTTAGCTCATCCTCATCCTCTCTATGGTGGATCGATGGAAAATAAAATCATCGATCAGGTTTATCGGCGATCGTTAGAAAAAGGGTGGGGTGCACTAAGGTTTAACTTCAGAGGCGTAGGAAAAAGTATAGGCTCTTACGATGAAGGCAAGGGTGAATTAAACGATTTCTTAGATCTTGCGAGCCACGCGATTGATCAAGCCAGCGATCAAAGCTCTAGGATTATTTTGCTGGGGTATTCTTTTGGAGCATGGATTGTTTTTCAATCAATTCGTTACTTAAAAACTTCTCTACATGCGGTTATAGGTGTTGCGCCACCAACGAATCTCTTCAAATTTGATCATTACCCAAACAAATTACAAAAAATTGTTTTTGCAGCCGAAAACGATGAGCTTGCTAAGTTGCCATCAGTGAAACAGTGGTTTCACACACTTGACGAACCAAAACATTTAGAGATAGTCAAAAATGCCGATCATTTTTTTGTAGGTCATACGTCAAACCTTATTAAGAAAATATTCCATTGCATTGATAAGACCTTGGAATATTTTTTTGTAGGTCATACGTCAAACCTTATTAAGAAAATATTCCATTGCATTGATAAGACCTTGGAAGAATAAGTGGTGGGCGATACTGGATTCGAACCAGTGGCTTCCACCGTGTGAGGGTGGCACTCTCCCGCTGAGTTAATCGCCCAGAGCCGTGTTCTTTACCATAGTTTCAAAACGACATCTATATGATCGTGAAAGGAGTATGGGAAAAATGTCTATTAAGGGCACCTCTAAAAACTCATGACA
>JAGRAY010000093.1 GCA_020434375.1 Bdellovibrionales bacterium
ATTGAATTTTATTGGCCCATTCAAGAATCTTATCTTGTTGCTTGGCAAGGTGCGATCCAAGCTTGTTTAGTTTTTTATAGAATGGTCTTACTTTAGGAAGGAGTCGAGACAGTATCTGAGCACACTTTGGATTAAAAAATGAACAGGCCGAAAGTCCGGCAACCGATGCTGCCATTAAATATCCCCTATTTTCAGCTATTTCTAACCCTTGGTTCAAAGCTGCAATTGCATTTAAAGCCCGTGCTTGACTAGTAGCGAGATCTAGACTGATTCCATCTAGTTGTTTTTGTCTACGGATTTTACTGTATTGTACGATTCCAAGGTCAAATAGATAAACAAACAAAGGTATTAAAACAAACAAGAAGATCAACATGACAATTAGAGCTTGTCCTCTGGGAGCTTTATTCATGGACGATTCCTAGTGACTCTGCTTCATAAGGTTTCTCTAACTTGAAATGTGAACCAAATATTATTGCCGTGCCGTCATCGGGATAGAAAAGTCTATAGTTTGGTGATTCTGTAGAATGTTTTTTAATGGCGACCGATTGTCGGCCTCTTTTTCCGAACTTCGATATTGCATTATGAGCGGCTACGGTTTGATTTTTAGTAAGATATTCCGCTCGCATCGCATAAAAAGATGCTGTTTCAAGAGATAAGACCTCGAAACTTTTAAAGTTTAACCAAAAAAGACCTGCAACAATAAGAATGCAAACGGCAAATTCGATCAGACTTTGAATCAACATGCATTTAATAAAAGCATGCTTCGTGCCAACAGAAAAATCTAGTTGATGACTTTAGGTAGATTAATTTGAATGTAATTTGGTCGGGCCTTGGTTCGGGTCAATTTCGAAAGGTGAAGCAATAGCTCAATTTTTCGACAATAAAAACTTTGTTCAAGTTCCTTGTCGCACGCTTCGAATATTGGACAATCTGAATTCTTACACATCATATTTACCTCTTGACGTAATAGTTAGCGAAACTCATGCCACTCCATCAATAATAAATGACTTATTAATACAGGTAGTTATGAGGCGGCGTTGAAGTCGAGGAATGCTAGAATTGGAGCATTGATGGGGCAACTGCGGCATCTTTGGACATCATTAACAAAACAAGTTAGCCTGCTTCCTATGCAGATATTAATTTCGAATGATGATGGAATTCATGCTCCGGGACTGAACATTTTGGCCGAATCTCTCAAAAGCGTTGCCAAAGTATGCGTTATTGCTCCCGATCGTGAGCGAAGTGGGTCCGGGCACTCTCTTACATTGCATCGCCCTTTGAGAATTTTTGAACGTGGACCTGACAAATATGCGATCGATGGCACGCCGACCGACTGTGTGATGCTTGGGATGCTCGAAGTTCTTAAGAATAATCCTCCTGACTATATTGTTTCTGGAATCAATCATGGACCAAACTTGGGTGACGATGTGACCTATTCTGGAACAGTATCAGCTGCCTTGGAAGGCACCTTGATCGGAATTCCTTCGATAGCTGTCTCGCTTGTGGTTTCAATGGATCAGACGCCTAACTTTACTCCCGCTCTTAATTTTACGAAGCGCATCCTAGAGAGCTTAAAGAAACATCAATTACCCCATGGAACACTTCTGAATGTTAATGTGCCAAATGTTGATGGCGCACAGGAGCTAGATTACGAAATTACTTTTTTGGGAAGTCGGCGGTTTACAGGAACGACCATTCAAAAAATAGACCCTCGTGGAAATAAATATTACTGGATTGGTGGAGAGGAAAATTCTTTGGAAAAAACAGAAGGTACCGATACTGGAACTATTCTTCGCGGTAAAATATCTGTAACACCGATCAAAATTGATTTTACGAACCATGAGTTTTTAAAGGATTTTAAGCAATGGAAAATCTAAATACGATTCGGTCGGGATCTAGTTTTGAAATGACCGAGCGATTTTTGCGTTCAAGAGGAATTAAGAACGAAAAAGTTCTTGCGGCGATGGCTAAAGTTCCAAGGCATCATTTTGTTCCCGAGTCATTTAGATCTCATGCTTATTCGGACTCACCTTTACCGATTGGTTTTGAGCAAACTATTTCGCAACCATTCGTTGTTGGATTGATGACGCAGGCGTTGATTCAAAATCAGGGACAGAGATTCCTGGAAATTGGCACAGGCTCAGGGTATCAAACTGCTATTTTAGCAGAAGTCGCAAAATCAGTATTTTCCATTGAACGAATATTTAGTTTTGTGCCAGTGGCTAAGGCACGCCTAGAAAAACTAGGCTACCACAATGTATCAATAACAGTGGGGGATGGAGCCCATGGTTGGGTTGATTATGCACCTTTCGACGGCATCATCGTGACTGCTGCCGTCAAGGCAATTCCCGATGCATGGTTTGAGCAACTTGTGGAAGGCGGCACCCTTGTTTTACCTTTAGAAGATTCCAAGGGTTTGCAAATGCTTTATACTATGACAAAACACGGACAAAAAATTGCGAAACGGGAAATGGGTTCATGTCGATTTGTTCCTTTTATCACTACTTAGCTTGTCTGATTCTTGGACTTTTGGTCGGATGTCACTCGTATGAAGGAGTTATCCATCGTGTGGAATCAGGTGAGAACATCGAGAGTATCGCTCAAAAGTTTGACGTGTCGAAGGAAGCGCTGCTAAAAGCCAATCCTCGAGCAAAAAAATTTCCTCCCAGGCCAGGAGAACGCATTTTGGTTCCAAAGAAAATATCTAGAGTCTATATTCCTACTCAAAGAAGGCGAGGGTATATTCCGATTTCAGAGCAAAATCCTCCTACAGTGACATTTCCGGACGAACCTTCGACGAGGGTTGGTTCTAGCGATGTTTCGAAGCCATCAAAAAACGTATCTATGGTTCCCGCTTTGAAATCACCTCAAGTTCGGCAAAAATATAAAAATAAGCTCCAATTTTTGTGGCCTTCAGAAGGGAGAGTCGTATCTAAGTATGGTAAGAAGGACCAAAAAATGCACAATGGCATAGATATTCGTGCCTCGTCGCAGGCGCCAGTATTGGCTTCAGAAGATGGTAAGGTCGTATTTAGCGGAAACGAGCTTCAGGGCTATGGAAACTTGGTGATTGTTCGCCACCAACCTAAAATATATTCGGTGTATGCTTATTTAGGAACAATTTTGGTCAAAAAAGGCGACCTTGTCAAAAAAGGTCAGGCCATTGCTAAAGTTGGCAAAACTTCTGATACGGCCTTTTTTCATTTTGAAATACGTCAAGGTAAACAGGCATTAGATCCTCTCAAGCATCTTCCTTCCCGGTAAGTAGGTGCGAATCATCCTGAAGATTTTCCAGGCGGTGTGTAACTCGATCAACCCGTTTTCCGCAGGATTCGTAGACTGAATAGGCATTCGAAAGATGTTTGCCCATTCGACCCATTTCATCTGAAAGTTTGCTAAGATCTCGCTTAAAGGTGTCCAAAACTTTAAATATTTCAGATGCTCGTTCTTCAATTCTAAGACCTCGAAGACCAAGAGCAATGGCTTGAAGATAGGCATAAATACTATTGGGTGACACGGGAATTACCCGTTTACGAAGCGCATATTGATGAATACTTTGATATTCGCCGAATCGGTCATCTTTTAAAATAGACTCGTAATAAACATGTTCTGCTGGGATATACATGAGCGCAAAATCGAGGGTTGACTCAGTTGGCCGTATATATTTTTGAGAAATATCATCGATATGCTTTTTTAAATCTTGTTGAAAGGCTTTTCGAAACGTCGCTTCCTCGGACTCTTTTAAACCTTCTTGCATCATCCGTTTAAAATTTTCATAGGGAAATTTAGCGTCAATGGGCACCAGTTTTCCACCTGCGAGCTTAATGACGGCATCCACTTTAACATTGCTTTTAAAGGAATATTGCATTGCGTAATGCGGTTTTGGCAAAATTTGCCCCAGAATCTGCTCCAAGCCTTGTTCACCTAAATTGCCTCTAAGTTTAGGTGTTTTAAACAAATTTTGAAGCTCCGAAATTTCTCGACCAACATTTTTGATGTCAAGACTAGTTTGTTCAATTTTACCAAGTCGCTCTTGAACTTTACCGAAAAGTTCGTAGTTTTTATCCAATCTTGCACCCACTGTTTGATGCGTTGTTTGAACAAGTGTGGAGGTTTCTTGCAGTCTTGAATCCACACGATCCTGCATCAAATTTAAAAGTGCCATCGTTTGATTAAACTGCTCTTGAAGCTTTTCCCCAAGCATGTTTGTGGTTTCAGAAGATTTATCTTGAACGGATTTAAGCCGGTTCAAGATAAATACAGCCCCCAGAACGCTAAGTGAAATAACAACGGCGACTAAAGATATAATGGGCCATATTGACATGGCCCGACTGTATTAGTTTGTGGCGCCCTGGTCAAAGTCATTCATCGATTTTCCTTTTGTTTTTGTGGAGGTCACTTTCTCGGCTTTGGCGCCTTGATACGAGCTACCTTGCAGAGCGCTTGCGATTTTTCCAAAACCAACTTTGAGCGACGAAGACGTTGTTCTCACGATGGCTATGGATGAAACGGCGATGATTCCAATGATGACAATGTATTCTGTCATGCCTTGACCATTTAAATGATTCTTCTTTTTCATGATTCTCCTTTACGGGACAGGATTTCTCAATGACTGAACGCAAGCTTTGTGATCAAGCTCCAAGTCCGTTAAGAACACTTTTGTTACAACAAGTAGGCCGCTTGTGCCCATGATCAAAAGCGTTACGATGACTAGATATTCGGTCATGATCTGCCCTTTTAAATTATTCACACATAACTTAGGTAGCAAGGTCTGGGCCACGGCTAATAGCTTTAAATTATAGAAATGCCTAGTCAAGTGACTGAAATTCAGATGTGCGCAATCTGTTTTCGTACGGATTCTTTCAAGGTATAGTCATCTCCATGGCCAAGACTATTTTATTAATTGCGGGAGACTCCAAAGATGAACAGGACCTTTTGCATATTCTTAAAGAAATTAATTTTACGGTGGTCCTGGAGAAAGATTTAGATAAGGCTGAGAAATGGGCATCTGGACATCGTCCGAATTTAGCCCTGCTGTTTGAGCGAAGTATTAGCAGGCAGTTAGAGCATCTTTCATCACTTAGCTCAATTCTTAGGCAAAATAGGACGTCTCTCATATGGATTGGTACAGATACATTTATTCGCAGCTGCTCGGCCATTTCAGATCAGGATCAAAGGGTCGTTTGGCCATCGAGCCTAGAAAATATTATTGATGCTGTCGAAAAAAGAATTGGATTACCTCAACCTCCACCTGAGCAGACTCAAAAAATCAATGAGCATGATGCAAATGAAATTCTTATCAAACAACAAAGTAAGGCTCAAATTGAAAGACACCATCTCGTAGAACTAGAAAAAAAACTTTTAGACATGGAAAAGCACTATACAGAACTTAAAAAGCGATATCATAAGGTTCAAGAAGAGCTTGTCGTAATCAAAAAAGATTTAGAAAAGGAAAAGAATGTTACGAGGGAAGTTCGACATTTTATTCATAAAGCATGGGAGGTCTTAAGAGTATGAGTGTCTACAAACATCATGTGTTTGTTTGCCTTAACGAGAGGCCACAAGGCCATCCTCGAGGATGCTGCAAACAGAGAGATTCTGAAAAACTTCACCTTAGTTTAAAAAAAGAAATTGCATCCAGACAACTTCAAAAAGATATTCGTATCAATAAGTCAGGATGCTTAGATCAATGTGAGTCGGGTCCGATGATAGTGATCTATCCTGAGGCAACGTGGTATGCAAATGTGAAACCCGAAGATGCTAAAGAGATTGTTGATGCTCTCTTAGAAGGTAAACAGGTTGAAAAACTCAAATATTCAAAGGAAACTTAAGTGTTTTGATGGGCTGCTTGTTTTGTAAAAACGTGACTTGAATATGTTCACTCTTAAGGCTATGACTCATAAGTGATCAGAGCAATTCGACTCAAAAAAACAACTATTTTAGTCGCTATGGTGTTTTGTTATCTCATGCCAACAGCGTTTGCGCGAATAGAACAGGTGTTTACCTCGAATAATCAATCTCTGGTAGATGTGTCGAATATTGTTGTGAGCCATCGAAAAGAAAATATATTTTTTGATAAACTTTGGAACGATCTTGAACTTGCTTTAAGTGAATACTTTACGATCGTTTATTGGAACGAAGGCTTAGCTAAGGTCTATGACCGTCCATGTAAAAATGGCGAAAACGCTGAGTTTTTGACGGTTAAGCAATCAAAACAACTATTTAAACTCAAGAATTATAAAAAAGTAATCTTAGAAAAAAGTACTTCCTTTGATGAAGCATACAAATCCCTTGATCGTATTGCTGGGCATCCGGTGATACTCATTTGTGTCAATAATTCCTTGCCTGATCTTCACTTTGAGATTCAAAGGGGCGGAGTTGTTTTTGAGGCCTTTTTTGAGGCTTATCAATACTCCTTTTATGCTCAAAACGCATCGTATGCCAAGGCGGTCAAGAGAAACAAAATGGAGAGCCCAGTATTGTTCGTTGAGCGAGAGTTGGCCTCTGTCATTGCAATGATTGTTGATGATATGGCACTAGCACAAAGAGAAAAATCAGGATCTCCAGCTATATACTTTAAAAATAGGACACAGTTCACTCGATATTCGCAAATTGCTTCGTTGCCATGGATGTCAGAATTTATTATGAGTCTCGTTCGAGGTTTGATTGATGATTCGAGCGAGGTTACCGTTGAACATTCAAAGTGGTTTACGATTGAAGAAAACTATAATCGCATTTGGAAAGAAATATTGTTGCCCCAAATGACTTCCAA
>JAGRAY010000094.1 GCA_020434375.1 Bdellovibrionales bacterium
GATAAGTATGTAGCCAAACTACGAACTTTGAACGTCGTAGCAAAAGATGCTGATAATCTTGAAGCCAATGATTTACCCATTACTCCTGAAAAGTCTTCTCCTCAGGATCGTCAAGCAAAAATATTCGAAGAGCTCGATACGTTTTTACAATATGGCCTGTATGAGAAAGCAATTAATCTTCTAGGAGATGCTTTCAAGAGTGATTTTAACAGTCAGGACATTAAAATGAAGTTGTTCGAGGTTGCTAAGGTATGTGACAAGCAAAAAGCCTTTGAAGTTTTGTCTATCGTCAAACAAACCGCAACGGAACAAGGATTTACAGAAACTTCGAGTGAAATTGATGAATTTATGAGTCTTCACAGTATCGAGGCTCACGAGGTTTCTCCTGTTGAAGAAACACGCCTGGAATCTGTAGAGGTTTTCAAAGATGAAGAAGATGTTTTTGAACCTTCGTATGAAAGATCATTGGCACAAGTCGAAGCCGTCTCAGCAGATCAAGTAAGCCCGAAAGAGGACAACGGTCATATCGAATTCGGTGAAAGTGGCACGGAGGACAGTAACTTTTTAGCTGGCTTTGAAATGGAACTCAATGAAGATCCTCAAGTTGCCGAAAGTGTTGATTTTGTTGCTCACAAAGCACAAGAAGATCATGAAGATGATGACGATGACGACCAATACGAACAACCTTTAGCAAATCCAGAACTTGATGATGGAAATAAAATCGACGAACCTGTCCTAGCATTTAACGATGAAGTTTCCCAAGATGAATCTTTAGAAGCCAAGAAGGCTATTGAGAGTCCCTCGCCGGAAGCTTCGTCTGATTCATTTTCTTTTGATCTCGACATGCCAGTTCCTGAGCAGGATTCAAATTTGAGTGAGCAAGATTCTTTTGTCGATTTTTCTATTGATGTTGTCGATGAGAGTGCGAGTGAACCGTCGATTGCAGTACCCGTTATAGAAGAAATTATAGAAGAACCCAGAATATCTCAGGAGTTTCCAGTCGAACGTTCGATTGAAGATCTAATGAAAGACGCGAATCAATTCATTGAGAAAAGGGAATTTACAAATGCTCGAGATGTTCTTGTCAATGTGCTCATCAAAGATAGAAGTTATATTCCTGCGATCGAGGCTTTGTCTAAATGCAGTTCTAGCAAGGCTGAAGTGTCAAATGCTGCGCCTTTGGATGTACAACCTTCTCCTCAACCATTAAATAATGGACCTCAATCTGCTTCTGATCTATTTGATTTGTCGGTAGAGCTTAAAGATGAAATCGACGATTTAGAACAACAGTTTGCCAAACCTGGTAATCCAGACGATAACTACTTGAGCCCTGAAGAAGTGATCTCGGAATTTAAGAAAGGTGTTGCGCGTACCGTGGCAAAAGATGACTATCAAACACATTACAACTTGGGAATTGCCTACAAAGAAATGGGGCTCTTAGATGAAGCCATCGCAGAATTTGAAACAGCCATGGAAAGCGAAGAATTAAAAGTTAGCTGTGTATCCATGATCGGCCTTTGCCTAACCGGGAAACGAGATTTTTCTCAAGCGATTACACTTTACAAAAAAATATTAAGCGAGTTACCTGCCGTGAAATCACCGCAGGTACTTGGCCTGTCATACGAGTTAGCCGAGTCTTTTATAGGCGCAGGTTATGTTGGGGAAGCCTATAAGCTTTTTTCAAAGGTTTGTGAATTTGATCCAGGGTTTCGAGATATAAAAGTTCGGGTTAAAGAATTAGAGGCGGAGTTTGGCGATCAAGATTCCTCGAAAGTCTCGTCTATTGATAAATTGTCAAAAAAGAATAAAGTCTCTTATATCTAATGAATCCATTGAATTTCTATCATCTAGAACAAGAGCCTTTTTCTAACGCCCCTGTTAGTCGTTTTTATTATGATTCACACCAAAATCAAATGGCTCTCGTGCGCGTAGAACGCGTTATTAAAGAAATGAAAGGGTTGGCCGTTCTTATTGGAGAAATAGGCGCAGGTAAAACAACTTTAGCACGTAAACTCCTCGATAGCCTTCCTGAAGAGGAATATGAAGCTGCCCTTTTAGTGATTATTCATTCGGGAATTACAGCAGACTGGCTTCTTCGAAGAATTGCTCAACAGTTAGGTGTTGAAGACCCTTCACCTGAAAAACTTCGACTCCTCAATCAACTTTACCGGCGACTTTTGGAAATTCACGAAAGCGGTCGTAAGGCTGTGGTATTGATAGACGAAGCCCAAATGCTTCAAACAAGAGAAATCATGGAAGAATTTAGAGGTGTTTTAAACTTAGAAATACCTGAAAAAAAACTTATCACGTTTGTATTTTTTGGACTCCCCGATATTGAAAAAAATCTTAAACTTGACCCGCCTCTTCTTCAAAGAGTAGCTGTAAAATGCCGGTTAAATCCTCTTACCGAAGAATCAACACGAGAGTATATTCACCACCGTATTCGTCTTGCAGGAGGGAATAAAGATATCTTTGATCTAGATGCGATTAGTTCTATCTATCGATTTTCACAAGGAAGCCCAAGATTAATTAATACGATTGCAGATAACGCTTTGTTTGAAGGTGCATTGGTACAGGCCAAAACAATCAATGTGGATATTATCGAGCGCGTTTCAAAAGATTTAGGATTAGACGGGGCATATGACCCAATTGAAATATCGATATCTCATGACTTAAATACACAAATAGAAGCTCAAGTGCAGGTGGCAAAGCCGTCAGCTGAAAGAGCCAAAGAAGTAACAGACGAACATAATTATCTGCGAGACCTCGATGGAGATTTTGATCCAGAGCAAATGATTGACGACATCGAAGACACCTCAATTAAATGAAGCAAAAAGATCAAATCCGATTTTGAAATGCCAATGGCATTTCAAATGGTCGACAACCCTTTGTATCGCGCAATGTATTGACAACATGCGCCATTTTGGGTTAGAAGCTAACAGGGGTTTATTTAATGAAATTTGTACAATCTTTTCTTGCACTATCTTTGGTTATTGGAGCACTTGGCCCAGTTACTTATTCCTTAGAGGAGAAAAAGTCATCTTTGAACCTGGAAACATTGATTCCTGGAGATGAGCTTCTTCGCTATTTTGGTGCCAGTTGCGAAACTCAGGGAACTTGGATTCAAACTGCGCGAGGTCAAACGGAATCATTAATATCAGCACTTAAAAAGATTCAAGACGACAAACGATGTTCTAGTGCTGGAGAAGTTTTGGCTCAACTATCTATTTTTAGTCAGAGACTGGTTGATCTACAAGAGTGGAGTAGTGGTCGTAGACTATATGGTGACCTAAGTGCACAAGAACAGGAAATATTGCTTCAACTTTCAAATACAGATGCCAGTGATACCTATACGATTGATTTATTGCACGACGCCCTTAGAAGTGTTCAAATAGAACTCGCAACGCAACTTTCCAGAAATGAAAGTTCCAAAAAATATGACCAAATTCTTGAATCTACAGTACTAGCTGATACGGTGATTGCAGCAGAAGCTGTTTTGAATCAAGCACTCCTGAACCAAGAATGTTTACTGCGGCAGCCGACTTTACTCACAACCATTGCATCAGTGACAGGCATGGTAGGATCTGCCGCTTCTCTTACTAATCCAGCATTGAGTCTTGGCTTAGCGAGCGGAACCGAGATGTTGGGAACGTTTATTGGTTATTTTCGTAATCATCGAGTCACAAAGCAAATCGCTAGGGCGAATCTTGCAAATATTGGCAGTGCATTTCAATGTGTTTTAGAGAGCTTGTCGAATCAATATTGTCGAACGAAGGATGCTATCGATCTGATCGATCTCAAGGCTAGTAATGCACAAACTGTTGAAAATGATCTCGAAGTAGCCGTTCGTTTTTTAGATAGAGAAATTCCGACATTTGTTCAGTGGTTAGATAAAGTAAGATTCGGCACCTTGCCCAATAGTAAACAAGACGCTAACAGAGCTAATGAAGTTCTATTCGAGCAAACGGCTTTGCAAGCTATTAAACGAGCGGGAATAGGATGGATTGAACAAAATCGAAGTTATTTCGACACTGCAGGTTCTGATCAGGAAGGATTTTACATTTTAAAAAGAATTATCCTCGGGCTAGCAGTGCCAGATCGAAGCTCAGGTCAAGATTATTATAGTGAAACGCTTTATAGCGGTTCGGTAGAATTTATACCATACTACCTCATGGGTTTTACGAACGCGAGTCAAGTTCCGAAGGCTTTTGGAAACTCATTGGTGGGATTTTCACAATTTGATCCTTATTCAAATGAAGATCACCGTGTGACAATACCTATGCCAACATTGGATCAAGTAAAATCAATATTTACGTATTGGGTGGACGATGCTACCGAACAGGTAAATAGAAAGCTCAATTTGATTCTCCAAACTGATCCTGGTTTTGTTATGGCAGAAGCACATGATTTAACGAGTAATTTATCAAAACTATCACCAGAGAATGCTTTAAAAAGGATGATTGAATTTCTAAAACAAAATTCAAATATTGCAAGCAATCATGACGGTGCTTTTACTCAAATTTATGACGACACGATCGACATTTTAAATAATATTCTTGTATTATTAAGGAGCGACGAAATTGATAAGCGAAAATTAGTTGAACAAGTTTCTCACGAGGCGCAACTAGCTTTCGGAGTCACTTTTATTCAGAACAGGCTCGAACTTCTTGTTCGAAGAGCCATTTTTGAAAAATACGGCCAAAATAGAAATCAAAAAAATTCACTTCAGATTCTTGCTGCCAATAGGTTTCTTGAGGCATTTAACTCAGTAAGAGGTAATGGTAATTTAGCTATGATGCACTCCGACATGCAGAAATCGTTACCACTAACGATCGATACAATTAATGCATTTTCTGAGGTTTTTTCAAAAAATATACTAAAGATATTAGACTATTATTTGCAACAAGAACAGTCTGCCAATAAACAAAAAGATCGAACCCTTTTAAAAGCCTATCGGCATTCTCGTGCCGAGCTATGCTACGGGTTACTAGCAGTTCCTGTGTGGCCTGAGAATATTCCGATCGATAGGTGCCTGGGAGTGAACCTTGAAGCCTTGATTCCAGGATCGCCGGCGTCTCCTGCAATTAGTAGCCAAATGATCAAGGGGCCTCATGAAAATAGAGTATGCGAGCATCGTGACTATTTTAGGATTTCAAAAATATATCAAGAGTGGGGCCATCGTTAGGCTAGAATCTGTAAGTACCTTGCCTCAGTTAAATGAAGCAAAAAGATCAAATCCGATTTTGACAATAAGAAGAGAGACGATCAGCATGAAAATAGGTTTAATCAGTCGAGCTCCGATTTTTAGTGAAACAGAAGCGCCAGTCGTGCTTCCAATAAAACTAGCGATAGCGGCGGGCCACACGGCATAAAAATCGATGTTCTTCAAACTGACAAATACGATGAGCGCTCCTATATTTGAAGCATAGTTAATGAGTCTACTGTTGGCAGAGGCTTGTAAAAGTTCTTTGCCAAATAAAAGAATAAATGCAGCCATTAAGAAGGTACCGGTTCCAGGCCCAAAAAAACCATCGTAAAAGCCAATGGTGCCACCAATAAGTACCTTGGCCATAGGGTGAGTTAGCCTCTCTTGACTTGTAACGAGTCCCCAGTCTTTTTTTGTAAAAGCGTAGCCTGCAACCAAAACAAGCATGATGAAACTAAAGGGTTTTAAAAAATTTGGATTAGCATGGGTAGCCGCGAACGCTCCAAATAAGGAAAAGATAAAAGCAGAAAGCGTCATGGGGATGAGGAGCTTCCAGTCGATTTTTCCAGCGAGCCCGTAGCGAAGAGAGCTGGCGCCAGAAGCGGCCACGCCAATAATTTTATTGGAACCAATAGCTAAATTGGGCGGGAACCCTAAAGCCAGTAGCGTAGGCAGAGATATAAGTCCACCACCACCCACAATGGAATCAACGAAGCCAGCCAGAAAGCCTGCAATGACAAGAATGAATGTTGCATAATTGGCCATGAATTGAGACGGTGGTTATACTAAAAACTTGTTACCGTACCTACAAATTCCTCCTTTTGAACTGCTGGGTTTAAAATTTCATCTATTTGGTTTGCTTGTAGCCCTTGGTTTTATCATGGGTTCTCGCATGGCTTTGCTCTATATTAAGAGACATCAATTGAAAATTCAGCCTATTCACGATGCCGCAACGCTTTGTCTTGTATTTGGATTTATAGGTGCGCATTTGTTTCATGTATTGGCATATGAGCCAGAATCGCTCAAGGCAAATCCCATTCGATTGCTTCAGATATGGTCGGGATTATCTTCTTTTGGTGGATTTCTCGGTGCAACCTTGGCTTTGACGATCTATTTTAAGATAAAAAAGATTCGTTTTCTTCCCTATGCCGACGGTTTAATGTTTGGTCTACTGGTAGGTTGGGTTTTTGGTCGGCTCGGATGTTTTACAGCTCACGATCATCCGGGACAGTTGTCCGACTTCTTCTTAGCTGTGCAGTATCCAGGGGGGGCGCGTCATGACTTGGGACTCTACGAAGCTATTTCAACGGCGTTGCTTTTGGTGATCTTTCTAGTGCTTTGGAAAAAAGGATTTAATCGAATCAAAGGTTTCCTTCTATTTTCGACAAGTGGCCTTTATAGTTTGATTCGTTTTTCTTTAGACTTTTTAAGAGCCCACGATTCAATTTATCAAGAAACGCGCTATTTTTCGCTCACGCCGGCGCAATATGCATCGATTGTTCTATTTTTTGTTTCGGTGATTTATTGTCTCCATCTGTGGAAAAAACAGGGTTCTTAT
>JAGRAY010000095.1 GCA_020434375.1 Bdellovibrionales bacterium
CCGGTTTTCGATAAAGTCGCCATATTCATCTATACTATCGAAATATTTCAAGATCGCAATTGTGCATCAAATGTCTTTGAAATTTTCTTGATAATATCGTCCATCGCACGATTAATGTCTTGATCCGTTAAGGTTTTTTCCAAACTTCCAAAGATCACAGAAAATGCTAGGCTCTTCTTCCCACTTGTAAAACCTTTTCCCTGATAGACATCAAACACGCGAACCTCTTGAAGTATAGCGATTTTCATTTTTCTAATTTCTTCTACTATATTTGCTGCAAACACTTTCTGATCAACCACAAATGCGACATCTCTTTCTGAGGTAGGAAATGATGAATAAGGCTTAAATAGATTTATCACATTCAACTCTGGCCTCAAATCTGTGACATCTAATTCTCCTACAAAGACATTTGAAAGGTCAAATTGCTTTAATAGTTCTGGATGAAGTCCACCTAGATACCCCACAATCTGATTTTTATAATTCACAGTTAATGCTATTCCCGGATGATAATAGGCCGGAACCTCATCTCCAACTTTAAAGCTAAGTCTTAGATTATACTTTGCGGAAAACGCCTCTATGGCGCCTTTGATATCGTAGTAGTCTAATTGACGTGACTGCTGATTCCAAGTCGACAGTGTTGAACCAGCCACAAGCATCGTAACACACTGCCTTTCAAAGCACGGCATCTGATCTGCGATTGAAAGTTCGTTTTGAACGTAAGTTGGTGCAGCTTCAAAAAGCTTAATTCCCTTAACCTGTCTCGAGCGATTGATCTTCCAACTATCAATCAAATGAGGCACTAACGACATTCGCATTTCATCCATTTCACTTGTAATACCGTTAACAATTTTAATTGGCTTACCACCCTTACCAAAAGATGCGTTCCACTGCTTTGATACAAAACTGTAGGATCGTGTTTCATGAAAGCCTATCGATGAAAAAAATTTTTTTATTCCTCCAATACTTTCAAACTGGGTGTGTTTTTGAGGTACGGAAACCAGGCTTGGAACGATAGCGCTAAAATTGTTATAACCATGAAGTCGCGCAATTTCTTCTACCAAATCTACTTCTCGTGTCACATCTGGGCGCCTAAAGGGGACATCAACCGAGTAATCTTCTTCCATTTTTTCAAGGGAAAATCCCAACCTCGTTAAATAATCTCCAGCATTTTTTATGTCTTGGCCAAGATATCTAACAATCGTTCCTTTTCTTAGTCGAATTTTGTTTGATTTAAAAGATCCTTTATCAGCGTCATATTCCGCAATGGATCTCGCCTGAGCGTATTCTTCCAAAAGCTCTCGTGTTCTTGAGGACGCCGACCATGCAGCAGATGGATCCACAAACCTCTCAAATCTATGAGAAGACTCCGTGTGAATATTTAAGCGTTTCGCTGTTCTTCGCACGAGACTTGGTGAAAAATGCGCGCTCTCCAGGTAAATTGCTTTTGTATCTGTACTTACAGCTGTCCTCTTGCCACCAATAACTCCAGCTATACCAATTGGACCTTGTTGATCTGCAATAATAAGATCTTCTGGCGTAAGCTCGCGTTCGACGTCATCCAGACACAAAAGCGTTTCATGTTCGTTTGCTCTCCGAACCTCTATGGCGCCCACCACTTTTTCAGCGTCGAAAGCATGCTGTGGCTGACCTCGTTCGATCATGACGTAGTTTGTAAAATCAACGACATTGAGGATTGGACGTATACCAACAGCTGTAAGCCTCTGTGTTATCATGGTAGGCGATTCTGAAACTTCGATAGAATCAAAATGTTGAATCGTGTATCTCGGACATCCCTCAGGATCCTTTACACTTACATTTAACGCCCCTCTCGGTATAGCCTTTGCTCCTGACGACGGAATTTTTGTGGGTAATTCAAAAATTGCAGCAACTTCTTGAGCCACACCAATAATACTCAAACAATCTCCACGATTTGGCGTAAGTTCTAAAACCAAAACAGAGTCTTCTTTTTTAAGGTACTTCGCAAGATTTTGTCCGACTGGACTTTCTTTTGGAAGGATCCATATACCCTCTGAAGAATGTTCCAAACCTAACTCTTCCTTTGAGCACAACATTCCAAAAGAAGCCACACCTCGAATTTTCGACTTTTCTATTTTCAAACCATTTGGCAATACAGCCCCAATTTTTGCGAGAGCTACATGATCACCATTTTGAAAATTCTTTGCCCCGCAAACAATATCAAACGTTTGCTCTCCGTCGGTTACTTTACACAAACTGAGTCGATCTGCGTTAGGATGTTTTGAAAATTCAACTATTTCAGCGACCCAAACATCTTTAATTCCCTCGTCTTGTCGTTCAATATCTGAAACTTCAATGCCATGCATTGTCAACGCCTCAGCCAACTCCTCAGCTTTTGGTGTTGTCGATAAAAATTCATTCAACCAAGATATAGGTATTCTCATCGAGTTTTTTACTTTCCGAATTGTTTTAAAAAACGAATATCATTTTCATAAAACAGTCTCATGTCATTCACTTGATGCAAGAGCATTGCAATACGCTCCACACCCATTCCAAATGCAAATCCTGATATTTTATCGGGATCGTATGGGTTTTCTTCACCACGATCTTTCCATTTTTTACCGACGTTTTCAAACACATTGGGATCAACCATTCCACAACCCATGATTTCTAACCAACCATCTGGCCCCATAATGTCAACCTCGGCACTGGGTTCGGTAAACGGGAAAAAACTTGGTCGAAATCTGACCTT
The DNA here is from genome assembly GCA_020434375.1 of Bdellovibrionales bacterium. Lineage (GTDB taxonomy): Bacteria > Bdellovibrionota_G > JALEGL01 > JALEGL01 > JAGRAY01 > JAGRAY01. The sequence goes on from JAGRAY010000095.1 coordinate 2,729, forward strand.
CGTGTCTTTTCCAAAAATATTAGCGATAAATGCTTCGACAGTTCCCTTAAAGTGCTGAAAGTGTATGTCAGGTCCCACGCAAAGTCCTTCGACTTGATGAAAAATCGGTGAATGAGTCGCATCAATATCGTCGCATCGATATACTTTGCCGGGTGAGACTATGCGTATTGGTGGTGCCTTTTGCTCCATTGTACGAATCTGAACGGTAGAAGTATGTGTCCTAAGAAGTAAATCACCTTCAACAAAAAAGGTATCTTGCATATCTCGTGCTGGATGATCTCGTGGAAAATTCAAAGCCTCAAAATTATAGTAGTCGGTCTCTACTTCTGGCCCTTCAGCTACAGAAAATCCCATCGATTGAAAAACATCAATAATCATTTTTTCGGTCTGTGTTAGTGGATGAATTGTTCCTACATTTTGGGGCCGACCCGGTAGGGTAATGTCTATCGTAGACTCAGAAAGAGCTTTTTTACTTTCCTTCTCTTTAAGTATATTTTCTTTTTCCAAAAGCTTGTTTTCAATATGACTCTTGAGATCGTTTATTTTCTTACCTACCTCTTTCCGTTTTGAACCGTCTAGCGTAGTAAGTTTTTTTAGGAGAAGCGTGATCTTGCCTTTTTTACCCAACAAAGACACCCTGATTTTTTGGAGTGCCTCAAGACTCTTGACTCGGCTTAGACCAGAAGAAAAACTTTTTTTGATTTCTTGAATCTGCTCGTTCACGCAGATGCTTTTGCAACTTCAATAACTTTTTCAAAAGCCGTCGGATCTTCAATGGCCATTTGGGATAAGATTTTTCGATCCATCGTAATACCGGATTTTTTCAATAGAGGTATCAAACGACTATATGTTAATCCATGCGCCCTTGCAGCCGCATTCACGCGCTGAATCCACAAAGCTCTTAGTTTTCGCTTTTTTTGCTTTCTGCCAACATAAGCATATTTGAGAGATTTTTGGACAGAGATGACTGCAAGTGTAAAACAGTTCTTTCTTCGACCTCTAAATCCTTCAGCTTTATCTAAAACTCGCTTTCGACGAGCTCTTGCTTTTGTTCCTCTTTTTACTCTAGCCATGACTCACCACCCGATCCCGTTTAATAGGGCATCATTTCACGGACTTTTTTAGCGTCCGTCTTGTTTAAAAATAAATCTTTTCTTAGTTGTCTTTTTCGCTTTTGAGGTTTAGACGTCAAAATATGACGTAAGTTTGCTCTTTTGGCCTTAACCTTGCCGGTTTTGGTCTTCGCAAAGCGCTTTGACACACCTTTTCTTGTTTTTATCTTTGGCATCTTTATTCCTTTTGTTTCTGTGGACCTAGTACCATAATCATGGTCCTTCCTTCAAGTTTTGGATACTGCTCAATTTGAGCTTTTTTGGTGACGGCCTCTGCAATACGATTCAACATCACTTTGCCAAGATCCGAATGGACAAGTTCACGTCCAAAAAACCGTATGGTTACCTTTACCTTATTACCTTCCTCCAAAAACCGCTCAATATGCTTTAACTTAAAGTCGAAATCATGTTGATCTGTTGAAGGGCGAAGTTTTATTTCCTTAACAATAATAACACTTTGGTTCTTCTTAGCCTCTTGTTCTTTCTTTTTAAGCTGATACTTAAATTTTCCAAAATCCATGATCTTACAGACCGGTGGATCTGCCGTGGGAGAAATTTCAATCAAATCGAGATTGTATTTTTCCATCGCGGTTCGAAGGGCTTCATGAGTATCTAATACCCCAAGCTGCTTACCTTCCGGATCTATTACTCTTACTCTTGGAACACGGATCATTCCATTGACCCGCAGTCGTTTTTCGTTGCCTTTCACCTAGTTTTTTTTTCCTCCTCCCAAAATTTTTCTAAAAATGTGTCAAATGAAATACTATCCCACTGTTCTCCACTTCGGTGGCGAACGGTTAAAGTTTCAGTAGACACCTCTTCATCTCCAATGACGATCATAAACGGTATTTTTTTGAGTTGAGCTTCTCTAATTTTAAAGCCCAATTTCTCGTTTCGGTCATCAAACTCTACTCTAACTCCACTTGCCCTTATTTTCTCAAAAATCTGGGCCGCATATGCTCGATGCTTAGTGGTAATCGGTAAAACTACAGATTGCACCGGAGACAACCAAATTGGGAACGCTCCGACATAATGTTCTACGAGGCACCCAAAAAACCGTTCTATCGATCCCAACAACGCTCGATGGATCATAATTGGGCGCCGCTTTGTACCATCTTGATCCACGAATTCCAAGTGAAATCGCTCGGGTAGATTAAAATCAGCTTGAATCGTCGCACATTGCCAAAAACGCCCTAAAGCATCCTTAATCTTGATATCAATTTTCGGCCCGTAGAACACACCCTCTCCTGGGTCGATCTGATAATCCAGTGATTTCCGTTCTAAGGCCTGTTTTAAAGCATTTGTGGCCACTTCCCACTCTTCGTCACTACCTACCGAATCTTTCGGTCTAGTTGATAGAAAAATCGCGTATTCAGTAAATCCGTAGGTCGCAAACATCGACGTCACAAACGTTAAAACTTCTTCAATTTCGTGATTGAGCTGATCGGGTGTCACGAAGAGATGAGCGTCATCTTGGGTAAAACCCCTAACCCTCAAAAGTCCGTGGAGAACTCCTGAACGTTCGTATCGATAAACCGTACCCAATTCAGCAAGCTTGATGGGCAAGTCTCGATAGCTTCTCAAATGAGACTGATAGATTTGAATGTGAAACGGACAATTCATTGGCTTGATCAAGTAAGGTTGTTCTTCCACATCCATTGGTGAAAACATATTATCTTTGTAAAAACCCGTGTGACCGGAGGTTTTCCACATAGACTGTTTCGCTAAATGAGGGGAATAGACCAGATCATAACCCGCCCTCAAGTGTTCTTTCTTCCAATGATCTTCGATCAAATGACGTATCAACGCACCTTTAGGATGCCACAAAATCAGACCTGGTCCCACCTCATCACTAACACTGAAAAGATCCAGCTCCTTGCCAATTTTTCGATGATCCCTTCGCCGTGCCTCCTCTATGCGATGGAGATAATCTTCTAATTCTTTTTTATTGCGAAACGCTGTACCATAAATTCTTTGAAGCACGTCTTCTTTTTCATCACCCTTCCAATACGAGGCCGATGATTCTAAAATTTTGATGACTCCAATCTGATCACTTGTCTGCACATGGGGCCCCCGACAAAGGTCTGTAAACTGAGCATGTTTATAGATTGTAATTTCTTGATCCTCGGGAATATCTGCAATTCGCTTAACCTTCAGCGCCTCTCCCTGTTTTTTAAAGAATGAAATAGCTTCGTCTCGACTCAGAATAGATCTTTCAAATAGAGCTTTTTCTTTTAAAATATCATTGGCTAATTGCTCAACTCGCTTGAGATCTTCAGGGGTAAAGGTACGATTTATTTTAAAATCGTACTGAAATTTTTCGCTATGATCTGTTCGACCTACATCAATTTGTACGTCAGGCCAAAGACGCTTAACCGCATCTGCCATGATATGTTCAGCAGAGTGTCTAATAACTTCCCCAGCTGCATCATCTTTGAGCGTAACAATTTGAAATTTGCCACCTTCTTTTAATGGCATACGCAAGTCAATGAGCCTCTCATTTAACTTAGCAGCTACTGCGGCTCTTTTGAGACCCGAGCCAATAGATTCAGCAATAGCTAGCGCAGTTGTTCCGACTTTGGCTTGCCGAAACGACCCATCTGGCATTTCAAGATCGATCATCAAAGACTCGTCTTTTGTTGAGGTATTCATCAAAGATAAAAGCTAACACTACTCATACAAAACCGAAACACCATCAAAGAGGCCACTCCTTTTGTCGTGGCAAACTGAAAGTGGTAGGCGCGGGCAGGATTGAACTGCCGACCTCTACCGTGTCAAGGTAGCGCTCTCCCACTGAGCTACGCGCCTTCAGTCGAAAAAAATATGCTTT
>JAGRAY010000096.1 GCA_020434375.1 Bdellovibrionales bacterium
CTGGTGTTGTTTTTATTTATTGGTGTAACTTGACCTCCGTCCCCAAACAAAACAACTTTCTTTCACTCCATAACACCAGTCGCTCAAAACAAACTGTTTTTGGTTTTTTAGTGAATTAGTGTTCTCTCGGTACTGTATCTGCCCAAGATTGCGGCATTAATTTCTTAGAAATCAACGATTTGATTAGCGTGTCTTCCAAAGGTCTTATAGTAGTCAATTGTTCTCTCTTGGGTCCATCAAGCATCGTTTCAATTCGTGTCTTTGTGCTTTTCAAACTATCATCTAACACCCCTGAACATTGATTAGTGATCTCTATTAATTTTTCAACTGGCATACAGATAAAAAGTCGGCTACGAGTTGCCTCGTCTGATGGATTAAGTATCGAATCATACGATTTCCACCACATCGATATCCACAAGGGTTTATCTACCAATCCGCGTTCAGCAGCACCTTGAATTTTTTCCACTTCAGGGCCTGATGGATTTCCAGACCACCGTCGAGCTAACACATGAAAGGGATTTTCTTCGTATTCGTATATATTTTTACTACCCTCTAAATAGCGCTTATCGATTTCGCGAAAAACTTTTTCTACAAGACTTTCATTAATCAGAGGTTCCTCTGTCGCATGTTCTTCTAAAAACCCCTGAAGGTCGGTGTAGACATCCACAAAGCCAGTCAGATATTCGACCACTCTAATTTTATCCAAGCTTGGTACATTTGTTGACTCTAGAATATCAACAAGCACCTGTTTAATGTTCTTTCCAAAATCGTTGTGGCTTGACGGGTTCCGACAAACGATATCAAGCAAATTGAACAGATGCATAACCATGGCTTCGCGCCAAGATGGTCGATCAGGACCACCTGTATCAACTTTAATAGCCTGATCGGCGCTTGGATCAAGGACCAAACGACGAGAGATTTCCTCCACTACTTCCATTCGTACTTTTGTCTTAGTCACTTGTTGCCTCTAGAAACCACGCATAAATGTCTAACTTATCCTGTTCCAATGTTTTTAAGTCCAGTTGTCCATTGTTGTGAAGGTCATATAAATCACTTCCGATTTCAAAATTGTCTTTAAATGTTCCCGAGAAAAGATTTAGATAGAACTTCATCTTAGAAGGATCTGATGTTCTATTTTTGTAAAGATGGCGCTTGCTATAATTAAACCCGTGCTCAGAAAGAGCGTCATTAAGGTAAGATGCAACCACTCTTATTAAGATCTCAGGTAAAGAATCAGACTGTTTTTCGGTATTTTGAGTCGAGATTTTAATATCTTCTCCGACAACGTCCCGAATCCATTCTCGCATGTTTTTTACTCTCGGACGTAGATCATACGTTAACTGAGCTTCGTTTAACAAAACCTCTCGATCATCGCTAATAATAAAGTGGTCTAATGTAGTTCTAAAAAACTCGATCAGATATGGGAATCGAATTCTTATAAATGACAATGCCAATAGATCACCTATGAAAACAATCTCCGTAATATTTTTCTGTGTAATTGAATAGTATAAATTCACAACTTGATGCATTTCATCGAAACATCGCAATATGACTCGAATAGGTTCACGAGTTAGAATGTGCACGACGGTTTCTATGTCAGTCTGCTTATGTATAACATTGTTATCGGGAGTTCTTAACGTTCCACTTACTAATATAGAGTCAAGTTTTACCCCATCTAAGTCCAAATTATTATTCTTAACCAGCTCCTTGATTTTTGAAACTATGTACTTCTTTTTGGTAACTCTAGAGACCACGGGAAGATATAGAGCGTAGTTTACCGTTTTCGTACTTTTAAAAAATTGTTCAATTAGAAAAGTTTTGGGGTCGTATCGTCGATAACATTTTATAGATTTGTCTAAGTCATCTTTAGAGGTCACCAGAATAAAGACTATTTTTACAGGCAACCCCGTACGTCCTTCAGCTCTTATCCGTTCGATTGCCTCAATGACACGATAGATTTCATCAAAGGGCGATCGCTCAATTTCATCAATGACAACCACCCAGATCTTTTCTTTTATTTCTGGAATATGATTAAAAAGAGAAGCTGTCTGGGAAGGTACGCGCACTGGCTCAAAACCCAATTGATCGTCCCAACATTGAACCTTAGTCGCAAAGATTCCGAGATTGATTCGAGTCAAGGCCGAACACATGACACTCCATGGATTCATTCCATGTTCTCGCAACACCACCGATAAAATAGGTACAATAGAAGCAATGGGGAAAAAGGCATACCTAGACTGCAGGGTTTCATTCCAACGTTCTGAGAAAAGCCTAGAAAAACCATTGGCTTCATTGGTTTCAGTCAGTGATATGTAGGTATACAACACACTTGCATCACTGTGTTCTTTTAATAGACTTTCAACTATCATTCGTGCAAAGGACGACTTACCTTCTCCCGCTACACCATACAATGCATGGGCTGACACATATTCACGTGAGTTGAATATCTTCTTGGCTTCATATTTTGCGGCATCGGCGTAGCCAAAGGCATCTCTTTGAAGACCGACCGAATCAGGCGAAAATCTCATACAAGACAATTGATGTTTCGAGTTACGAGAGCATTTCCAAAGGAGGTATACGAAAACAATGATGCCGACTATGCAAGCAAGTACTATGACGGATACGGCCTTTAAAAAAAAGAGATACCAACACATTACTCCAAAGAATATAAAGACACCCAGCTCTAACCATTGCACAAAGGACCAACTCAAGCGAACATCTTTGAAACGCGTTCGTCGATGCACATATGTTAAGACCAAAGAGATCGGTATTACAATTGCCGCGAGTAATTCGATCACAGCGATTGTTAATTGCTCATCATAAAATGAGAAACTCAACTGCGAGTAGGCCAAATTACTCAGTATGGGATCGAACAAAAGATGAAGACACAGATAGTAGGAAAATATTCCCATACCAACAACAAATAACAGTGCTGTGCATACCTTACGCATCATGACCTTTACATTAGCTCAGCGCACCACTGCTTATTCTTGGACACGTATTACTAAAGACAAACAGTCTTCGATTATACTATATAGATCCAATATCCCAATTGAATTTTCTATTTATATCTGTCCGCTATTTAAAATTTGAATGTCCCGTTGGAAACCATAAACAGCCTTTTTGAGCGACTGGTGTCACGAATCGAAAGAAGGCTGTTCATGGCTCTTTCAGCACATAACATATAGAGGCATTCCACCATCAATTAGAGAGAAAAACTGAAGTGCCAGGCTACTTTTGGTAACGTGGCGCAATGCCAAAAGTAGCCTGGCACCTTTGCCTTGGTGTTGTTTTTAAGTCAAATCCGGGGACATATATCCTATTCAAAAATCTACCAAACCGATTCCAAAAATAGGATAGCTGGTGGGATGGACCTATCCTTATTTCAGACGGCATCGTAAGGTGCCATCATTGTAATGTAAAACGAACAATTAAACTTACTAAAAGGAGCAGGTCCCCCGATTTCCATTACACCCACAACAAAATAGAATCTGGGACCGCAAGGCAGGAAGTATTACTTCAAAATTAGAAGCAAGTGTTGTGTCATCAATTTATTCTATTCTCGCGAATGTTTTCGTCGTCGCCTTAAATATGAATATCGATTGTCCGAGTCCATATTCGTCTAAATTCTTTATTCACAAGACTTCTCTAAAAAATATTGAATACCTGTGCTGTGATTGATACCTATGGCCGCAATTGCTGGACCTTCAGGTTGCCGTAACATGGAGTTCACCATGTACTCATCTCGTTCTCGGCGCACTTCAACAAACGATATTAACGTTTCTAACGTTTTCACCATAAAATTTCTGTAGAGGGTTTGAGATTCATTTTTAAAACTTTTGGATTTCTTCAGTTCCTCCAAAAACGACTGAGCTGAACGGACACTATCTTGAAATGCAGAATACTCCCCGTAATATAGACTACTAAGATAACCATTTAAAGTGTAAAGCCAATTCAATAATTCGTTTTTTTTTCCCAGGAGAACTTGTTTAGAATTCAGAAAACTGCTCAAGTTTTGATAAGCATTTAAGTATTCATTTTGTTTTTGAATAAGTTCTTCTGATTCAAGACCAATTAACTGGATCTCATGATCAGGGTGCTGATATTGAAAAAAGTAATCTTTCCCAAAACTTAGCAATAAAATATCTTGAACGATTTCAATACTTAGCCCGACCTTTTGTAGTTGACTTTCCAAAGTAGATCTTTGTTTTTTCAGCCACTTTTGTCGTTCAACAATAACCTCAGGGTTAGCTTCAACAAATAAATAAGTTATTTGTTCGGTCAAAACTAGGGTCTCGTAATGCCGGTAATCTTCTTTAATTATGGCAAGTAGGTCGCTTTGCTCTTCAAGTAGTGATTGGAAATATTTGTGCAAATTTTCAATATCAGTACTTTTCAATTCTATCCTCACGATTTCAGGAAATAGCGTATCTAAAAGATATCCCCGTAAATCGGTTTCTAAGTGCATTGCAAAGTTTAAGTAAATACTCCTCTTGTCGTTAAAAAATATTCTGAACCTTTGGTTACTATTATCTACCTGGATCTGACATTCTTGACCTTTGGCGTTGAACCAGCTAAAAAAACACAATAAAATTAGCACATTGATGACAAATTTTTTTTTCATTATTCCCCCGAAAGTAAAAACATCTTTCTTTTAACACATATTGTAGTCTTCTGGCAATGCTATAGACGAAGCCGCTAAGAGGGAAAGCTATTGTACGGTGGCGACTAAAATTGAGGTGCCAGGCTACTTTTGGCATTGCACCACGTTACCAAAAGTAGCCTGGCACCTTTGCGAGCAAGTGCTTAGGGTTTAAAAAAACCTTTTTGAACCTGCCCCTCATTCGATTTTGAAGGAGCAATGCCTAAAATTTTTGCTGCTGTTGGTGCTACATCAACAAGCTGCATCTTTGGCACTTCGACATGCTGTTTAATTCCATGCCCAAACACGGCAAAAAAACCTTCCATCGTTGGATCGTCGGGACGGTATCCATAGGTACCATTGGGTAGACGATTTTCATCCATCTCTCCCCTTAGAAATACCTTTGGTGACTCAAGAAGGCCCACAACATCACCCATTCGCGGGTGATACTTCCCAAATTCCTTTGGGAATCGTCGGGGAAGATATGTTTTCAAACCTTCAATCCGGTCGAGAGACTTAGCTACCAAAGAAGCGTTTTTCGTATCCCAAAGGTATAAAAAAATCATGGGGCCATTCACCACAGGCACACCGCTAATCCAATAGCGCTGGAACAAACTATCTACAACTACGCCTTCTTTGACTCTTGAAACTCCTTGTCCTGAAGTAATTAGAATAGCGTATGGTCCAAAGTCCGAAATTTTTTTGATTTGCTTTTCAAAGTGCTCAAAAAGCCGATCTAATTTTCTCAAAGCTTGCCGAGTTTTACCATTTAAAGGGCCAAACTCTCTGCCCTCTTCACCAATGCCCGGCAACGAAGCCATGATTAATCTTGGTCGCTTGTCACTTGGAAGCTTCGACCACTCAACAAGCTTTTCAAAGCCATCTTTATTGGTGATTCTATTCCTGGATGCCACTGAATGAAAAGTGGCCTCGATCCCTTTCCACGGACGAAAACTCATCGGCCATTGATAGACACCTGTTCTTACATTTTGTCTTTCAGCAGTCACCCAAAGAGGTTCACACTCGAGCCAACTTGTAACATCGGAGGCTTCAAATTCCCCCATCGTTTTATCAATGAAATGATCTGAAACAATGCCATGCTGCCAAGGCTGGCAGCCAGTAGCTAAAGACGTTTGGCTTGGAAATGGCAGCGATGGAAAGACTGGCAAAAATTGACCCGCGCGTGCGCCTTCCGTTCGAACCTTAGATAGATAGGGATAATCTTGACTTGGAAAATAAATATTTGAAAGACCACGCACATGAAACACAAACAATGTTGTCGGTAATTCAGCTTTTAATAAAGAACCCCACAAAAGAAAGAAGCTTATCATTGCTTTTAATAAATACTTTTTCATTGCGCCTCCTTTTCGATTTGCTCCAGCACACTCACGAGCTCATCTCCTTCTATCATTTTTTCAAAATCTTGGTTATTGTGAAGCGTTTCGTAGTCTCCTTCTTCCAAAATCTTGATAAATCGCCGATCTTCAAACATTTTAGGCACTTGGTGTTTCTTCAGTATTTTGTTCACCTCGACAGATTTCTTTATTTTTTCTACTTGTTTGGGCTCTGCAAAAAGCTTTCTCATTTTTCTCATTTTCTCGATTGATTCAACATCTGCAATAGGGCTGTGATCTGTGGCTAATCGATAACTCAAACTCTGCGGCAATTTAGGAAACCACGACTTTACCCACGAGGCGGGCAGGAGCGAAATAAAAACAAAGGCGATTGCAGTCACCATTAAGCCCTTAACACCCCCCAAAATGGCACCTCCTGCGCGATTCATCGACTTTAAACCTCGGCTCTTTCCAATCATTTTTTCCAGAAAGAATCCCGCAAGTTTAAAAAGCAGATAAATCAAAACACCTGCTAAAAAAATAGAAGCTTTTTCTGACAAAAATTTGGACATGCCGAACCGCCCCTGCATGAGTGGAAACAGCAAAGGCATCAAAGGGCTTGAAAATAGTAGGGCCGCTATAATCCCTAGAACGCC
>JAGRAY010000097.1 GCA_020434375.1 Bdellovibrionales bacterium
GGTGGATATTTAACCGAAGCCATTCGCCGAAGACCCTATGCGGTTATTCTTTTTGACGAAATTGAAAAGGCACATCCCGATGTTTTTAATATTTTACTGCAAGTGCTCGACGATGGGCGTCTCACAGATGGCCAAGGTCGAACCGTTGATTTTAGAAACACAGTGCTCATCATGACCAGTAATTTAGGTAGCCAAGATATTTTACAAGGTCAGCTTGCAGGTAAAAAGAAAGATGACATTGATGCGGGCGTCATGAAACTTTTGAAGGAAGCCTTTAAGCCCGAATTTCTCAATCGCCTAGATGACATCATTATTTTCAATCCACTTGAAGAAAGTGAGATTCAAAAAATTGTGAGCGTTCAACTTAAAAGATTAGACGAGCGCCTTGCCAAGTTGCATCTCAAACTCGTGCTCACCAAAGAGGCAAAAGTGTGGTTAGCCAAACAGGGCTACGATCCTGTTTACGGCGCACGTCCTCTCAAACGCACCATCCAAAAAAGCATCGAAGATCCTCTCTCAGAAAAAATACTAGATGGAGACTTCAACCAAAACGAGACGATCGTCGTTGATGTCAAAAACGACCAACTCAGTTTTGAAAAAACATCGTAAAGAATTGAAAGGGAGTCGAGGCCATCGTCCGATTGGTCACCTTCGGTGACGTGGCTCCAAAAGCTCCGAGTTCATTTAATCCGAATGTAGCTTCCGGTGATATTAAGAGCAGCACGATGATCATTGGAGGTGATCGTCACCGGACCATGACACGTACGCAAGAATATGGGGTTACTAACTGTTCCATTCAGGTTTAGTAAAGTTAGACTCCCGCGCAAAGGTGTTGTAGCGGCATCAAGGCGGAGAACAGAACCTGGAAGCAAGAAGGATCCGTCGATAGTAGCCTCACTAGGCTCGATTGTTTTCGTGCACACGCAGGTTGCGACGTCAAACGTGATAGGAAAATAATCGATGTATATTGCATCGTACTCCGACGGCGAACAATACCAAAGTCCTATCACCGCCGACAGAGCTGGCAACAAAAGCACTAAATACGGGTAAGAACCTTGTCGGATATTCTTGAACACACTACTTCCTTACAGTCCTAAGAAAGACAAGGAGTATGTCGGTGTCGAACTAGGACTAACATATCCAGTGAAGCGTACCATAAGAGCGAGTATCGCACCGGCATTTAAATCTAAGCCTGGAATCTCGGGCCGTACGCCTGGTTCAGATCTGCAACAACAATTAAGGATTAGGCGTACGGCCCTAGAATTCAAAGGATTAGGCGTACGGCCCTAGAATTCAAAACTTTTATCTTAACTTAAGTCTGTGCGAAGTTGAGTTCGTAGAAGGCAGTTACCTTATATAAATATTATTTATTTTTATTCAGCCACAAGATGCAGTAGTTAATATTGTTGTGAGTAGGGGAAAACAAATAGTACTAGCGTTTATCGTTTTTTTTGTGAGTATCGCACGGAGTGAACTTGGTTGGGTTGATTTTGTGCATAGTTATAACCAATATCGGTTTCGAATCGCGCGAAATATGAAAGAACTGAATATTTACGATGACTTAAGGGTCGAGGTTTATCAAGATGGAAAGCCCTTGTGTGCAGGAGATATCAGAGTTTATGACGATATAAGAACGGCAAAACTTACAAATCAAGATGTACAAAAAAGCACTTTGAAAGTTCAGCGAATTGATATTACCAAAAAACAATCTCAAGAAGATTGGAGCTATTGTGAAGACAAAGATGATCGCGATAGGTCCATTTGGTTTAAAGTCGCTCTTTGGCAGACTTACACTGATGAGTTTATTGATCAAGCAGGTTGTTATGGTAGTAACAGGCATAAGTCTTCAAAAAATGCACTGTATTATGTTAATGTGACAGTTCGACCAGGACCTAAAGAGTGTTTTTTTGGAACTCAGTCACTGACAAGTCAATCCGGTTACTTTAGGTGATCAAGAAAATCTTTAACCTTTGCAGAGTGGAATATGATCACTTAGACATGTCTACAATCCAGTTTGCGGTGCATCACCTCTAGAGCGAATCATTTTTACAAAAAAGCTAAAAGTCATCAGAATCATTGAAAAAGTCATGATAAGTATCTGACTTCTTCGATAAAAGGTTTCTCAAAAAAATTTACTTATAATTGACGAAAGAGCCGAAGCGACTTTCTGTGAAAGAGAGTTTGAGTGGTGCAATGGTTTTGAGCCGATCACCGTTTATTAAAAAGTCTGATCTAGGCCATACAGATGTGTCTTTTGACGCAATAAAATGGCCAACAATACTTTTTCGAGTGAGGTCTTTGTTTTTTATTGCGATGGCTCCATGAATTAACCAAGGATGAATAAAAAACACGTCTCCCTTTTTTAACAAGGCTAACCGAGGGGTTTCATTAGCTAAAGCTGTTCGGCGGTCTAGTTCCTCGCGCCAGAAATGATAAATTTCATCGGCAATCAGATTCAATTTATCTGAATCCACGTTGTCATCTCTTACGGATATAAGTCTCTTAAACAAGAGTGGATGATTGCGAAGAACATCTATCGCTTTTAATTTGTGTTTGATATGGCTACCCGAAAAATAGAATAGAGGCCCGGCATCGATACTGACTTGCTCCAACGCGATCCAAACTCCCATCATTGCATTTTCAGGTTTCGTGAAAACAAAATGAGCGTCGTGGTGTGCGCGTTGTTGAGAACTGACCGTAAAAGTTAAGCTTCCAAAAAGAATAGGCTTGTTTGACCAGTAACTTTCTAGAATCTTTACAATTGTTTGGTTCATGATGAGCTCAAGAGCGCTTTCAATTTCGGTGTGAACGAGGCTCACTCGTCCTTGATAATCGTACGAACTGGGAGTTGTTGGTAGTTTTTGGGTTTTTTTATAAACTGTCAAGTCTTCCAAGAAGCGGTCTATGAGATTGTGGCTAATCGCTTGTTCGACAATAGACCAACCATTATTTTTAATGTTTTTTAAGTGTTGAGCTATGGTAACCATAGGTATCTCTTATTCTAGCTCAGATTTTAATTCAAGCTTATCATTATTTGTTTTAATAGGTATATATAATATTATTAATTTTACTTAAGTTGCCCTTTCGAAGTAAGTTAATTCAACTTAAACAAAGGGGATAAAACATGAAACAGAACAAAAAAGTTGTAGAACCAAAAGAAGATATCAAAGACGTTTACGTTCCTTGGTAAAGTATTTCGAAGGAATTTAACTGAAAAGGAGGCTTAGGCCTCCTTTTTTGTGGAGTTATGTGAAAGTTACATTAAATCATTCAAATTTTATTGTGGTTGATGAATTTCTGCCAAAAGAGGATTTCAACCACCTCGTGAATTTCTTTCTAGAAGAAAATTTTCGGCCCGTTCATTCTGACAAATGGATTAAAGCGTTTCGCCTTTCTGATGGAACTCCACACTGGGGTGATGTGTATCTTTCTCATAAAGTTGCAGAGGATAAACAGAGTGCCGTATATCCAACTGGAAGAGGTATTGATGTTTTTATTCAAAAACTTATTTCCGCTGAAAATATTTATAAGGATCTTATTGGCGAAAATAGAAAAAAATGGTCACATTTTTTTTGTAGACCTTATTTATATTCAAATGGCAAGGGTCTGTCGTGGCACACCGATGGCAGAGGTGACGTCGAAGGCGCTTACGTATACTATGCCCATAAAAAGTGGCATGCACAATGGGGTGCTGAACTTCTAATAGATGACTCAAATAATTTTGAACTAGATTATCCCTTGGTAAAAATGTACGACGGCACAGAAAAAAAACTGGGCCTTCATATGGACGATGCAATTGTTAATGAGGCTGTCATGTCAAAGGGTATTGGGTATTATCTTGAGGCAAAGCCAAACCGACTAGTTCTTTTAAAGAAAGGAATTTTGCATAAGATATGCCGGGTCGATCCCAATGCAGGTGATTATATTAGAGCATCAATTACGGGCTTTTTTCTAAATAGGGAAATAAAAAAAGGAGCATACAAATAGCCTCTATTGAATGTCTTCAAGAGAAGTCAGTGTCTGAAGCGCAAGCGACAAGCAACTTTATTATACTTGTGCCTAGTCAAGATATGTGTTCTGACTGGACTTTCTCAGGAGAGAAAGGTAATTTTCGACCCGAGGCCAAGCCAAAAGAGATATCAGATCATCCCAATGCCAAATTTTGTTGGTCGAATTGGTGTGGTGCTCATACCTCTTCTTTTTCTTTTCATCTGATTCACTCCTCAGGTATTAAGATTCGGTGTAAGCAATTTTTGTATGATCTTGGACCTCTGTCGGCTTTGGATCATGCAGCGCTCTATGATTACTCACCTGAGAAAATGTCTATGTTTCAGATTGCGGACAATAGAGTTGGATGGTTGGGTTTTGACTATCGTAATAAAAAAGCATGCTCTTTTTACTCCTTTGGTACCAATGTCGAACTTCGAGTGATCGAAGGGAATCCAAGTGACCTATTGATGAAAGAATTGGCATGTTCCTTTGTTCCATACGAATTCGAGAGCTTACAAGGATATCCAACGTTTGCACAACGGTCATATTGGAACCGCTACTCAACTTACAGATATCTAAATATACTCACGAAATATCGTCCGCCTTCGAGTTTGTGGAAAGTTCGTTGGCCGTGGTTTAATGGTTCTCATCAATGGTTAAGTCGAGATGATCATGGTATTTGGGAAAATATATTCGTATCAAAAATGGAAGCATTATCTGACTGGAGTTTTAATAGTATCTGCATGTTGGGAAATCCTAGGAAGCCAGCAGAAATTCAATTTTTATTCTACCCTTCTAATGGCGCTATGCATTTTCAACTTTGGATTCGTGTAATAGATATAGATCAATTTCGACCAAAAGTGGAGGGGGCACAAGATGTTCCATTGGACAGCTTTAGTAATTATCAACCTTTTGACGTGACAGAGTGGTCCAATGCAACTACTCAATTTAAGGCTGCTTCAAGATCAGCATATGGACCTCACGATGTTATTTTCAATCGAAACAATAAGATTGTTCTTGTTCATATGAACGCTGGCCAGTGTAATACCTTGGAAGTTATGAAAAAAATTACAGACATTCTAACCGTGTAGTCAAAATAGACTACACGGTTAGAAGAAAGAAATAGGGCATCCAGATCGTTCGCCAGGCCTTTTATATTAATAATTATGATTATTAAATAAAAACAATTAAATCGCCTAATAAACAGTAGTTGTTTAGATTATGGCCACATTACTTATTGGGGGGGGGGAGATATGCGAAAAATATACTTTTGGAAGGCCAGTAGGGTGGTGGTTTTCTTATTGGTTATCTGGTTTGGTTTGGTAAGTGCAGGAAGCAATGTTGCCATTGCCGATGGTTGGAATTGTGGTGAACCTAATTTTGTATTCTTAGTGGATACATCTACGAGTAATGCTCATGATGGAATTGAAAACTGGGAAAATTTACTAACTTTCTTTTTAGCTTTTAAAGCTAGAGTTAAGAAGACGACATTTGAAGATTTTTATGAGTCTAGGGGCGTGAACCCTCAGAGGCATGACAAGTACTCTGAAAGTCTCAACAATCTGTATTATAGCTATTTAAAACCCAGGTTTTCAATCATAAGGTTTGGAACCCATGCGTATTTGTACAAAAAACCAACATCTTCCTTTGAGGATGTTGTGGGTGCTGTTAATTACGCTATATCAAAAAACTATTCAGGAGATTCTGAAACCAATGCGCCAGAGGCTTTTAAAATTGCAAATCAAGTATTTGATCAACTAAATACAGAACGACCTAATTCATATAATATATTAATTACCTTTTCAGATGCAGCCCTAGTTGATTCATTTGTGAAAAGTAATGCCAAAAATCTGAACGAGAGATTTGTTGAAGGTCGAGATCTTGAGGTGGCTAGAAATTCCATGGCAGCGGCTATTAGTTCATCAGTTCACAATAATGCAGAAAATTCCACAAAAGCAAAAAAGAAAGAAAATAGATGGATTTATTTAGTGCGAACAGGTGGTGTCGAAAAAGTGAAAAATTCAGATTATAAACTTTTGGGGAAAAATGGAATTTATTCTCGAGACAACTTGGATCAATTGATTGAAGACCTCATGAAACTTATGGCATGTAGTTAAAAGATTAGATAGTGCTGCGGTTTGAGAAAATAGAGATATTGTAAAGCGTTCAACTAATCTGATTAAATGCGTATGTATCTTCGGTTGCGTGTGTAGCCTTTTGCTGCTAGGCCGGTGTGGTTTGTTAAATCTCTTTGAGCTTGGCGACTTGAGATGAATCCGGAGCAGAGTTGTTGATAGTTTTGAACCGTTATAAATGAGTGGCGAGCTAGGTACCTATTTAGTAGTCTTTGGCGCGTTGAGGGAGACAGGAGTGTTAGTGGCTTTTCTTTTTTTAAGTCTAATAAAGGATCGATCCTTTCGGGATGGCATCAATATCGGATGTGCTCAAGGGATAGTGATTTGCCAGCAACATAGCTCCGCCCCAACCTACGATCAGTGTGACCTGCATGGCAAGTCGTCGATCTAAAGAAGCCAGCGCCTTAAGCATCAGTTCTGTGGTTAGATTGCTATTCGTTTGCTTATGTTACGACAATAATATCTATGTAAATTTTGGAAGTTGCCTACTGGCTCCGTCGCTGCGCT
>JAGRAY010000098.1 GCA_020434375.1 Bdellovibrionales bacterium
GCTTTGAATGACTTGCTTTACCTTGATGCGACCACGGCCGAACACCTTGAATTGTTCTCAACAAAATCGAGCTTGGCATCCTCTCATCATTTGTTTGAAGTGTTAGATAAAACGATGACTTCAATGGGATCTCGTCAATTGAGACGTTGGATGCAATGCCCTCTCAAAGATATTAAAAAGATTCGTGTGAGGCAAGATGCCATTGAGGAATTGGTTGAAAAAGTCGATACGCGCAAAAAACTTCGAGATATTCTCAAGGGTGTTTATGACATGGAACGTCTTATCACTCGTATAGCCTCACAGCGAAGCAATGCCAGAGATTTGATTGCCCTTCGCACAAGTCTTCATCATGTTTTACAAGTTGGTAGAGAAATGAATAATTTGGATTCCCTACTTCTTTCAGAGGTGAAACTGAATCTCGAAGTCGATCAAGATTTCTTGAAATTGATGGATCAAATGCTTTGCGAAGATCCACCTTTTTCCGTTCGCGAGGGCGGCATGTTTAACCCTGGTGTATCTCGTGAACTAGATGAATACCGATTGGCTAAAACAAATGGGAAACAATGGTTGTCAGCTCTAGAGGCCAAGGAAAGACAAACAACAGGCATTAGCACGCTGAAGATCCGCTATAATCGTGTGTTTGGGTATTTTTTGGAAGTGACAAAAGGCCAAATTTCTAAGGTCCCAAGTTCTTATGAAAGACGCCAAACACTGACGAATGCCGAGCGCTATATCACGCCGGAGCTTAAAGAATACGAATCAAAAATTTTAAGTGCCGAAGAAAAGATTCAACAAATTGAATACGATCTTTTCGAACACTTGCGAGAGCAAGTCATGGGGAAAAGAGGGGCGATTGGGCAAATTGCTAAGGGTTTGTCCACGCTCGATGTCTTACTCAGCCTAGCCGAAGTTGCAGATCAAAATGCGTATACTCGTCCGGTGGTTTCCGAAAACCAAATTCTGGATATTCAGGATGGAAGGCATCCCATTGTAGAGGCTTTTGTGCGAACTGAAGCTTTTGTGCCAAATAGCCTTAAACTCAATGCGGATACTCGTCTTGTTATTTTAACAGGCCCAAATATGGCCGGAAAATCAACCATTATGCGACAAATGGCATTGATTATTTATATGGCACAGTTGGGTTCTTTTGTGCCCGCCACCGCAGCACATATTGGTGTTGTTGATCGGATCTTTACGCGGGTAGGGGCCAGTGATGATCTCTCTAGAGGGCGCTCGACTTTTATGGTTGAGATGAACGAAGCCGCAAATATTCTTCGTAACGCCACTAAAAACTCGTTTGTGGTTCTTGATGAGATTGGTCGAGGTACGAGCACCTACGACGGTTTGGCTATTGCTTGGGCTGTCGCAGAAGATCTTCATGATCGTATTCAATGCAAGGCTATTTTCGCAACCCATTATCATGAGCTTACAGAGCTAGCCGCAAAAAAGCCTGCCATTCATAATTTAAACGTTGCCATTAAAGAGTGGCAGGGCGAACTCATCTTTATTCGAAAATTGGCCGAGGGTGCTGTGAGTCGCAGTTACGGCATCGAAGTTGCAAAAATGGCTGGCGTGCCGCACCAAGTAGTAGAGCGTGCTAAATCCGTCATGAAAGCGTTTGAAAATGTGGAGGCTGTGCCAGTTAATGAAGATGCGAAACAAATACCCACGCCGAAGGCTTCGCAAGAGGAATGGCTTGAAGACCTATTTAAGGTTGACTGCCATACTATGACACCTCTTGAGGCCATTAATCTCATAAGTATCTGGCAGAAGCGCTACAAAAAATGATGACTCTTTGTTATGATTGGGTCATCAATGTTAAGAATTTGGCAAACGATTCGATGGATGGTTCCTCTGGTATTAATAGTAACTGTTTTTGGCTCTATCGCTATTGCGGGAACAGAAGTCCTAGATCAAGCTAAACGGCGGTTTGCAACAGCTCAAAAGATTAAGCAAGAACTCAAACGTAGAAATGAATTTTTACGAATTATTGTAGAACTTAAGGAGTTTACAGAAGCCAACCAAAATCACTCTCGATTACAAGAAGCCATGTACCTGATTGGCACGGCTTATCAACAACTTGCCCTTGACACCAGAGATCGAGGTGATGGGAATCGAGCCCTTCACTATTTTAAAAATGTTGAAAAATCTGAAGCGGCTTCTTCAATCAAAAACTTAGCTTTAGCTGGGATAGCGGAGGTATGCGAAAAGGTTTTCAGAGATAAGCGTTGCCACGAGGAAGCATTAAGCCAGGTTGAGGAACAGGTTACAAATAATGACTCGTTTGTACCGCTCGATCTAGAAAGCTTATCGAATGATACGGTTGAAAATAAGTCAACAACTCCAAATACTCTAACTCCAAATTCCTTTGCATTGATTCAATCGATTTCAATTGAACCCCAAATCTCTGGAATTTCAGTCAAGGTCAATATGGATCAATCTGTTACAAAATACTCGTATCGATATTTGCGATCAGAGCAAAAGAAAGATCTTCCACCAAGATTTTATATTGATATTGAACAGGCGAAAGTACATGCGGGTACGATGCTTCCGCAATTATCTGAAAACGGTTTGATTGCGAGTGTCAGATTGGCACAAAATACCTCTGAAAAAGCCAGACTTGTTTTAGATCTTCACCGGTCTCTTCGTGAAGAAGATTTTCAAGTGAGTTTAAAAGAAAAGGCACTTTGGATTAATATTGATCAAGGTTTGTATCATGCTGATAAGGATCCTTCCGCGTTAATTCAGTGGTCTGGCGAACCGACAGATACTGACGAAGTACCCCTACGAAGCTTGATCAAAAAATCTCAGTACAAAATCGTTTTAGATCCCGGTCATGGAGGCGATGATGTTGGTGCGAAAGGTCCGCGCGGTACATTTGAAAAAGACGTTTGTCTTGATATTGCAATCCAGCTTAGAAAGCTCTTAAAGAAAAACGCAAAATACATTGTGTACATGACGCGACAAGATGACAAAACTTTAACGTTGGCTGATCGAACATTGTTCGCAAATAATATGGATGGTGATTTGTTCGTGTCGATTCACGCAAACGCAAGCCCAAAGAAAACAGCCAAAGGTATTTCAACATATTTCCTGCATAACGCCGATGATCAGGAGTCTTTGCGCGTGGCCATGCGAGAAAATGGTGAACTTTTAGGTGGCCAAGGGGAACAAAATTTAAGCGAGGATCATTATCTGGAGGTCATGAAAGCGTCGATGGTCAAAAATTTTCATACCGTGCAAAGTACCGATCTTGCAAGACAAATTCAGACGTCGATGCTCAGTGAGCTGAAAAGAAAGTACCGAGGGATTACTGACTTGGGTGTGAGAAGTGCCAGATTTTATGTGTTGACAGGAACCAGAATGCCAGCGGTATTGGTGGAAACTTCTTTTATTTCAAACTCAGATGAAGAAAAACGTCTAAAAAATCCTGCTTACCAGAATACAATTGCCAAAGCGATTCAACAAGCCATCGATCAGTATTTTAAAGCCCGTGAAAAAGTGCCGCTTCATATGAGTTATTTTCATTCAGAAAAATAGTCTTTACGTAAAAAGCCACTCTTTGAGAGTGGCTTTTTGAAAAATGAGTAAGACTAAAGCTCTACGGTCCACAGCTATAAAACAGCTTGTTTCGAAAAACCTTGTAGCTATTAGGAGCATTGTTGGCGAGACGTTTTCCTTCTAAGTCGTAAACAGTGTTTTCTTGAATTTTGACTTTGACTACGCGATCCCAAGCTTGGTTAGCAGCCACGCAACCTAAGGAAACAGACCACTCAGTACGGTCATAGCTGCTTGGATACGCCGTAATAGAGCCCGACGACCCCGTATAAAACCAGGCTAAGAGTCCAATGGTGTCAAGCTCCACATTGAACCTTGGCGATTGCGCAAGCGTTTCACTAAAAGTTGCTCTCACAATCAAACAACCACATCTTAGTTCTCTATCAATCGATACCACAGTTGGTGGACCATCCTTAATGATCGATGCGTAGCCGAATGCAATGGTATTAAAGTCAGCAGTGCTAAATGTGACGTCGGCGATATAGGCAAGATATTCTCCTGTGGTTGATTGAATACCAGGGTAGAGTGTGAGCGTATAGTTAGCAAAGGAATTTAAGTAGTTATTTGTGCTAGGGTCGACTGATAGTTTAAAGATCAGAGCATTCATAGCCGGATATGGTATGATTTGGCTTACCCGATTGGTAATATCTTTAACCGAAGCACCTCGAGCTTCCTCAAGGACATAATTAAATGGAGCTGTGTTGAAATCAACAGGTTCGTTAAAAAAAACAGTGACTTCAGAAGTGCCTGGGTTTACATAAGAACGTTCAAAGGTCGGCTGGGAGTCCACAACCTGAAAAGGATACCCAAGGAAAGGAAGCTCGTTAGTGCCAAACCCTTCTCTTCCGCATTGTGCAGTGACCAAGATGATCCCTGAAACGGTTAAAATATGTTTAATGGTTGATCGTAGTTTCATTATTTTACTCCTTAAAACTTCAACGTCTTATACAATACTCAAACAAAGCAAGCAATATGCCAAATGACATATGCGCATAAGTTATTAGAAATAAAGAACTATTTATTATCGCATCGCATCTTTTTGAAGGTTTTGGTGGGTTTGATTTAGGCTTGCTGCCCCCGACCTGTCCCAGTTTTCTTGTTGTATGGTGGACGTTTGAGTCGATTATTCTGTGGTTTCCGGCTTTTCGATATTGTTGTTTTGTTGATTGCGGAGTTCAGCTAGATCTATTTTTCCTAAGTAGGGGCATCTAAGAATGTCTTGTAGCATCTCAGGATTAAAAACACGGCTTTCGTTTTTCTCTGATGTTTTTAAAGTACGTCTTATCGGATGAAAAAGAAAGCCATAGAAAAAAACCCCCAAAATTAGAGACCATGGAAGGTGTCCGAAGTTGTGCTGCTCTGTTGTTGAAAAGTCTTTAAGCATCGCAATCTGAAAATGTTCAGGGTCGGGTATTGCTTTCTGATCATGGTGCTGTGCGAGAACTGTGCTAAGCTTTGTAAGACGGCTCACTGCCTCGTCGATAGATGTTTGTGTTGCTAATATGTCTTGTTGGATAGTTTCTTGTCTGTCATACGAAACGCCCAAGTTTTTAAACTCTAACTTGGTCATCCGAAGATCCATTTCAAGGTCTTCAATTTTTTTGGCTAACTTCTGAGATTTTTCTAAAAACTGACTTCGAATGGGCTCGGTTTGCATGGGTAACGCTTCTTCAATCATCAATTTTTGCTTGATAGTATTGTTTAACTCTTGAGATAAATTCCCTATGCGTTTTGTTAAAACTTCATAAGTATGCTTTTGTGATGAATCTGAGGGCGCAAGCCCAAGTAAATCTTTTTCTAGGTTTGCTAGTTTTTCATTTTGCCTTGTCATATCAATGTTTAGTTGCTCTATGCGACCTTCCAAAGCTTCTGGAGTGACCCATCCTAGATAGTCTATAAATCGTTCTAGTTTATTGCGTACAACATGGGTTAGCGATCGCTTTGAGACAACGATATCGCAGGTGACTTCGAGAGGAAGAAAGGTATCTTCGCACTTCAACTTAGATAAGGCACGGGCAACCGAAGGTTGTTTACCAAGGCCTTGAATCCACGATCTTTCTATACTTTCCGACAGGCTGTTTACGTTAGATGTGTCTCCCTTCAAAATCAATCGTATTTTAATGTAGTAAGACGTCGGAACCACAATCATTAATAAAATGACCAATATTTCGCAAAGAAGAAACTGAAACAGAGACCTAACCATGCTGCCGATTTTTAAAAATGCCATAAATGACAATCACTAACATCAAAAAAGGAACAAGCCAGGGAAAATGTACGTAAAATGTTTTTTCCTGAGAAGGATATATCTTTGCGATAACCGTGGTCGATTTAAATAATCTGGTAGCATCAAAAATTTGCCCTGAAGGCGTAATCCAATAGGTAATGCCTGTATTCGCTGCTCGAAGAAATGAGCGACGAGTTTCGATGGCTCTGAAACGCCCAATATGAGCATGTTGAAAAGGCCCAGAGGTGACATCGAACCATGCATCGTTTGTGATATTGACAAAAAATTCTGCACCATTGTTGACCATGTCGATTGAAAGCTCTGGAAACAAAACTTCGTAGCAAATAATGACCGAAAAATGAAATTTGTCATGATGAAACACAAACGTCTTGTCTCCTCTTGAAAAATTTCCGGCCATGGCAGGAACTATTCCTTTAATCCACTTTTCAAAAGGTACGTACTCTCCAAAAGGCACAAGTCTTTTTTTGTCGTAGGCGCCAAGATGCTCACCATTTGGTGCAGAAAAAAATGCGGAATTATAGTAGTTTCGTTTGCGACCCTGTGTAGCATAAGTGGCTGCCCCATAGATTAAATAGGACTGGCCTTTTAAGAAATCAACAGGAAACGATGTTTGCAAACTTCGTCTGGGTGTCAAGTAAGGAATGGCAGCTTCCGGCCAAATGACCAAATCAATATTCTTGTTAAGCATGGATTCTGATGAAAGCAGTGCATAGGTCTCTAAAATATTTTTTCTAGCCTGCCTTTCCCATTTTTGATCCTGAGAAATATTGCCCTGTATTAAACTGGCGCGAATAGGCTCAATATTTCGCACTGTGTCTT
>JAGRAY010000099.1 GCA_020434375.1 Bdellovibrionales bacterium
GACGTAAAGATTGGGCAGATGCGGACTTAGAAACTACCAACATCAAAGTGATTAAAACAATGCGTTTTCTCACTTGACACGATGAAGTACTTGTCGAATCTCTGTTTTTGCTTTTTTCACTTCTTCAAGCATGCTTCTCGCTTGATTTAGTTGTATCTGAAGCCAAACGATCGTTTGATCTAACGATGACATCTCTTGAATTGGACGATTATTGCGCTTATCGCTTCTTTGTTCTCCTCTTAGCATTGCCCTCTCGTCGGTAGGCGTTGGCTGTGTTGGTTCTGGTAAAGCTTTTGTCTTGTTATCCATTTTTTCGACTCCCATGACTGATTTGGCATGAATACTGGCACCAACCTCTTTAGCGTTCTCCGCAAAGGATTCCGAATAAGCCATTGTCGTCGTAGAAGCTTGTTGGGGCTCTTGAACAGTTCCAGGGTTTTCAGTTTGGACCGTAGAGTCTTCAATAGTCGTTTCTGTTTGAGCTGTGTCCGAATTATTAGTAGAAACCTCTGTTGATTCAGTTTTATTCTTCGTTAAAGTAGAATCTGTTTGAATACCGGCCTGCGATTTAGAAAGGCTAGGTTTACCAACGGTAATAAAGCCTTGCTCACCAAAAAATGCCTCTTCCTCAAAGAGTAATGCAAGTTCTCTTTGTAAAAATTTTTGTTTCCGTGTGGAATTGATCTCTGCTTTGATCGTTTTGGAATCTTGGATTAATTGCTTTTCTAGATCTTCCATTGCAAGAAGTTGTTCCTTCAAATCTTGGTCGCTATCGGCTAAAGGAGGAATACCTGATGGCCATTCTTTAGTATTGGGGGATACCTTTGCAAGGAGTGAAAATCGCTCGATCAGTAGTTTTGACAACTCGTTTGCAGATTTTTGTCTGTTTTCAAGGCTTTCATGTTTGTCAAATGTATGACGCCTATAAGACTCAATCTGCTGATCAAGCCAATCTACAAATACCAGTTCAATTTCATTTTTTTTCTCAAATAACCTCGCCCGTGTTGAGTTTAACTCTGTTAAACGATCTGACAAAATTTGTGCATCCTGAAGACGATTCTGAAGTTTATATTTTTTCAAAAACGCCGTTGATCCTTTTGTTCTTTTGAGTTCTTTAATATGCTCTGAAAGCAAGTTGAGTTGCTTTTTTACATCGTCGATCGAAGTATCTACTTTTTTTATTTGTGCATTAATTTCAATATAGCTTTGGCGACTATCTATTGAAGACGTTTCTGAAAATTTGTCGGGTCGTACGTCTGGGGCATTTGCATTCGCACCTTGACCCAAACAAAGAAATGCCAGCAAAATAAGTCCTGCAGACCTATTTAGATCAGTCTTGTGGCTTGTGAATCCCATATTTTTCAAGCTTATAGTATAGCGCACTTGGCTTAATTCCCAAAAGCCGGGCTGTTTTAAGTTTGACACCCCCGGCCTTCTCAAATGCCCGGGAAATCAACTCTCGTTCTATTTTTTCCAATGCCTCGGTCAATTTAAGTGATTCGATGGGAGGAGTATCTATGTAGTTTAAATCATGAGATTTTTTGAATACTGCTGGTAAATCTGTCTCATCAATTTTCTCCGTAGTTGACATGACGCATAATCTCTCAATAGTGTTTTCGAGCTCTCGGACATTTCCGGGCCATTGATATTTTAACAAAATTGGAATGACGTTTTCAGAAAGCTTAATAGATTTGCCCGTCTTTTGAGTGTATTTACTTACAAAATGTTGTACCAAAACTTCAATATCTTCCTTGCGATCCTTTAACGGAGGTACATGTATTGGAATGATGTTTAAACGATAAAACAAATCTTCTCGAAAACGACCTTCTTTTACTTCATTCTCTAGATTCCTATTTGTGGCGGCAATGATTCTCACGTCAACTTGTATTGGCCTTGTACCACCAACGCGTTCGAAGGTTCTTTCTTGAAGCACGCGTAATAGTTTAGTTTGTACGTGAGATGGAAGCTCTCCTATCTCATCTAAGAAAATAGTGCCTTTGTCGGCAAGCTCAAATCGCCCCTGTTTGCGATGTTCTGCCCCAGTAAAAGCCCCTTTTTCATGGCCAAAGAGTTCACTTTCCAAAAGATTTTCTGCGAGCACAGAGCAATCTGTTTTAATCCATGGACCTTGATTACGTTGACTTTGCTCGTGTATGGCTCGCGCAACTAGATCTTTGCCAGTACCACTTTGCCCTAAGATTAGGATCGTGGAATCAGAAGGGGCTGCCAGTCGAATTTGTTTTTTGATTTCTTGTATAGAAGACGAGTGACCCAAAAAGAAGTCGGCTTTACTCTTGGCAGTTTCTTTTCGCAGAAATTTATTTTCTGCCTTCAATCGAGCATAGGATAGCGCCTGATCCACTTTGGCACGCAGCAAATCAGGAGGAAATGGCTTCGTTATAAAGTCGAAGGCACCCGATTTCATGGCTTCGACGGCAATTTCAATGGTCCCAAATGCAGTTATGACAACAACTATCGCGTGAGGATCAAATAGTTGGATTTCTTTTAAAACTGCAAATCCATCTAAGCCTTCCATTTTTAAATCTGTCATCACAAAATCCGGACGAATTTTTTTATAAAGATCGATACCTGTTGCACCATTTTTTGCTGACTGAACATCGTGACCAGACCTTGAGAGAATTTCTAGAATGCCCTCTCTCATGGTGTCATTATCTTCAATGATAAGAATCTCAGCCATTACGCAGGTAATACAATATAAAAAGTCGACCCTTGTCCAATTTCAGATTCAACTTCTATTTTACCTCCGTGAGCTTGAACAATCTTTCTAGCAAACGCAAGTCCCAAACCGCTCCCGCGTTCTTTCGTCGTAAAAAATGGATTAAATATTGATTCGAGTTGGTCAGTGGCAACACCTTGACCAAAGTCTTTAATCGATATGGTTAGAAATTTGTCTTTTAGAACGACCTTGATAAGAAGTTCTCCACCATTTTTGCTTGCTTGGATAGCATTTTGCACAATATTCATAAATACGCGTCTCATTTGGTAAATATCAAAAAGGGCCTCCAAATCTTCGGGGATATCAAAAATAGCTTTGAGGTCTTTTTGCTCGAGGTCCTGAAGAAATGTATACTTGAGATCGTCGAAGAATGCTCTAAGTGATACCTTGTTCATTTCAAGAGATGGCTTTCTAGCAAAGTCTAAAAATTCTTGTACAAGCAGTTTTAAGCTCTGAATTTCAGTATGGATTCGAGCTACATGTCCAAGTGCCTTGGGATCACTTATTTCCTCTTTCAAAAGACCGGCAAAAAGCTCTATTCCACCGAGTGGATTTCGAACTTCATGAGCAACCCCCTGCAACATCATCTGTAACTCAAGATCTCTCTCAACGATTTTCTTTCTCATTTCATCCATAGCGTTTCCTAAGAAACCGATCTCATTGTCTGTCGACAGCTTTACAGGTTGAGTCAGATTACCCGCCCCCATGGCTTCAGCAGATTGAACCAGATTTTCTATAGGTCTTACGATTTTTCTAGACACCAAGATGCTCGATAAAATAACCAGCGAGATACAAATTAATCCAAAGTATGTTAAGGCACTTCCAAGTTTATTTAGATTTTTAAAAAAACCCGCATTGCCGTCTACGCCCACATAGGCAATAATTTCCCCGGAAGACATAACGGGCGCAAATGCGGTCTTAAAATATTGCCCATCTTTACTTTGAAACAGAATTGAAGCAGTTGGCATACCATTTTGAGTGGACTCAAGTTCTGATTGATAAAACTGATGCCTCTCATAGATAGTGCCTGGCACAACGTCTTGCCTTGTATCAAGTAAACTTTCTGATTGTTTTGTAAATAGGTAAATACGCTTCATTTTGTTAAGAGATCGTATTTCTTCAAATTTAAGCTTTAACAAGTCGTATGTTTTATTATTTTGATTTTTGGTTGTCAGCGCAGCTAAGTGATAATCTTTGACCTGCATCGCCGCAAACGATGCAATACTTTTTAGTCTCTCTGCCAATTCTTCATCGAGACTTTCTTTGGCCGTGAAATAAAAATAGATACTTGATGCGTTGAGTAATACAACAAGGGGTAGTAGGTAGTACAAAAGAAGCACATTGCGAATTTTATGTCTTTTGGAGCCATGACTTATTTGTTTTTGAGACATTTAGTATTCAATAATATTTTCGAAGTGGTTTATTTCGCCTGTGTCAGTATAAACACAGATCAAGTCTACGCGAACGTCTTTATCTTTATATTTAGTATTATTCAAATAATGCTGGGCCATGCCCTCATACTTTATTTTCTTTGCGTTCGTAAAATGTACAAAAGGCTCTAACCCATCTATTCTTGCACCAGACTTTACTTCCACAAGCAACACATATTGTTGATTTTCCATCACGAGGTCGACTTCTGCTCCTTGAATAATCTTGTTTCTGGACAGAAATCTATAGCCCTTTCCCTTCAAATACGCTAACGCGATACTTTCGGCTTTATCTCCCTTTTGTTTGGATTTCATACAGTGATACGAAACGATCGCCGGTGAATTGCACAAGGACCGTGTGAATAAAGAGCTGCATAGTGCTCTTTGGTTCCATATCCCATATGTTTTTTTAAACCGTAAACCGGATAATCATCATCTAACGCTTTCATCATGCGATCCCGTGTCACCTTGGCAATGATCGACGCCGCAGAAATAGAAAACACACGGAGGTCGCCTTTAATAATTGTTAATTGTTTGATTTCCACTGGAATTTTCACGTTTCCATCGATCAAGCAAATATTTGGTCTAGGGACTAGCTGATCAACGGCCTGTACCATTGCCTTTAGCGTTGCCTTTAAAATATTTAGACGATCAATTTCTTGCGCCGACACAACCCCAACGCCCACAGACGAACACTCATCAAGTATTGCATCATACACATCTTCCCGATGCTTTGAAGTCAGCTTTTTTGAATCTGTGATTCGACCGATGAGTTTGTGGCACGTGTCTTTTAAAACGACAGCGGCCGCTACCACGGGCCCCGCTAAAGCACCTCGACCTGCCTCATCCACGCCAGCAACCACAGGATAATTACTTTTCTTAAGTTGCTTTTCTAGATCATAAGGTTTTAAGTCAAAATCAAACAACGATTCATTCATTTAATCGTGTTCCTCGTTTTTTCACTGATATTGAAAGTTCGACTAGATGCTCTGGTGTGACTTCAGATGGTGCATCACACATGACATCCATCGCACTTTGGGTCTTTGGAAATGCTATGACGTCTCTGATAGCATCCGTGCCAGCAAGAATCATGGCCATACGATCAATACCAAAAGCTATCCCTCCATGAGGAGGCGTTCCAAATTCAAGAGCATCTAAAAAAAATCCAAATTTATTTTTAGCCTCATCGACAGAAAGATCTAAACATCGAAATACTTTCGATTGAAGATCTGAGTCATGAATACGAATGGAACCTCCACCTAACTCAACGCCATTTAGCACAAGGTCATAAGCCTGCGCCCTCACTTTCGATAACGTATGCTGAGAATCAAGAAACGATAGATCGTTAAAGTTTGGTGCAGTGAATGGATGATGAACCGATACATGGCGTTTTTCGACTGAATCAAAAGCGAAAAGCGGAAAATTTTCTACCCACAAGAAAGAATAATCTAGGGAAGGTGCAATATTCATTTTTTGGACACATTGATGTTTGAGTGCCGACAACGCTGATCGAACAGTTGATATCTCGTCGGCAATCAGAAATGCGATGTCACCAACTTCAAGATCAAGATTGTCAGCCACAGACTGAAGCTCTTTAACAGAAACAAACTTGTCCACTGACGAAGATAATTGTTCTTGTCGCTTTACCCAAACCAGGCCTTTCGCACCGTAAGCTTTTACGCTGTTAGTCATTTGATCAAGCTGATTTCTGGAAAGACTTGCTCCTTTTGGTAATCGAAATCCTCGAATTTCACCGCCCTTAGATAGAACACTTTTGAACACATTGAATGAAGATCGCGTAAAAGTATCGGACAAATCTTTAAGAGGCCATGGCCACCTAAGGTCTGGCTTATCAGTCGCGTAGGTTTCTATGGCTTCATGATAAGACATTCTTTGAAAAGGCGTTTTTATGGTTTGTCCGAGAACATCACGCCAAATCTTAGAAACCATTCGTTCTACAAGTGCATATATCTGCTCCTGCGAAACAAAACTCATTTCTATATCGAGTTGTGTGAATTCTGGTTGACGATCTGATCTGAGGTCCTCGTCTCTAAAACAACGCGCAATTTGATAATAGCGATCTAAGCCTGAAATCATCAGTAGCTGTTTAAAAAGTTGAGGAGACTGAGGTAAAGCATAAAATTTTCCTGGATGGACCCGACTTGGCACAAGATAATC
Source organism: Bdellovibrionales bacterium (assembly GCA_020434375.1). GTDB lineage: Bacteria > Bdellovibrionota_G > JALEGL01 > JALEGL01 > JAGRAY01 > JAGRAY01. The sequence goes on from JAGRAY010000099.1 coordinate 6,343, forward strand.
TCGCGCACCCTCAGGTGTTGATTTGGTCAAAATAGGAGTTTCAACTTCCAAAAATCGATCTTCATCTAAAAAACGTCGAATAGATTGAATCATACGGTGTCGAACAACCAAGTTTTTTTGAAGCGATTCTTTTCGAAGATCAAGGTAGCGATACTTCAATCGAGTCATTTCCGATGCGTCAGATTCTTCATCGATTGAAAAAATAGGCGTTTTAGATCGAGAAAGAATAGTCAATTCT
>JAGRAY010000009.1 GCA_020434375.1 Bdellovibrionales bacterium
ACATCTGTTCCCTTAAGGTCCGCAAAATGATACGCCAAGAGCTGCAAAGGAATTGTCTCAACAATAGGTCGAATTAAATCATCAATTTTTGGAATCGACATACTATAGTCCGCAAGACGACTAACTTCCTGGTCGCCTTCGGAAATCACAGCGATAATTTTACCTCCTCTCGCTTTTACTTCTTGAAGATTTCCAATGATTTTTGGAAGCATTGAACCACCAGTAGCCAAAACCACCACCGGCATATCTTCATCAATAAGTGCAATGGGACCATGTTTCATTTCTGCGGCTGAATATCCTTCGGCATGAATATAGGAAATTTCTTTCAATTTAAGAGCTCCTTCAAGCGCAATGGGAAAACTTGAGCCTCTTCCTAAATATAAAAAATCTCTCGTATGCAAAAAAGCTTTAGCAATTGTCTTTGTGACGTCATCAACACTCAGCGCTTTTTCAACTAGAAATGGAAGCATCGTAAGAGTATGAAGATGTCCCTTCATTTCATTTTCTGAAATCGTTTTTCTTTTACGCGCCAGCCGAAGTGCAATCATCAAAAGTACCACGAGTTGCGTAGTAAAAGCCTTAGTCGAAGCCACTCCAATTTCTGGACCCGCATGCGTGTAAACAACCGAATTTGATTTTCTCGCAATTGAACTATCCACACTATTGCAGATTGAAAGAACATATGCCTGCTTTGACTGGGCTTCTTCAAGAGCTGCAAGTGTATCGGCGGTTTCACCAGACTGGGATATCGGGATAAACAATACTGTATTATCAATAACAGGTTTTCGATATCTAAACTCTGATGCCCAGTCGACTTCCACGGGTATTTTCGCAAGACCTTCAATCCAAAACTTAGCAACCAGTGCAGCGTGCCAGGATGTGCCACAAGCAACCAATACCACTCGGGAAGGAAATGCTGTATTAGGAAGAATCGTATCGTCCAATATCACTTCTGATGACGTTTCGATTATCCTACCACGAAGTGTATCGGTAATGGCACGAGGCTGCTCATAAATTTCTTTGAGCATAAAATGCTTGAAACCATCTTTTTCAGCTGCGACTCTTGACCAAGTAATTGTTTTGGGTGTCTTTTGTATCTCCGATCCTAAAAAATTTTTTACCGACCAACGATCCTTTTCGATGATCGCCATTTCTCCGTCTTCCAGTACTACGACTTCGCGCGTATATTCTAAAAGTGCTGGGATGTCTGATGCAACGTACATTTCACCTTCTCCCAAACCCAAAATGAGTGGGCTGGCATTTTTTGCGACAATGATTTTATCAGGTTCACGGGTGCAAAGAATCGCAAATGAAAATGCCCCTCTAAGCTCCTTAAGGGTATTTTGAACAGCTACTTCAAATGATTGATTTTGGTTCAAGAAGTATTCTATTTGAGCCGGAACGGTTTCGGTATCTGTTTCCGACTGAAAAACAAACCCTTCTTTTTGTAATTTTTCACGAAGTTCGAGGTGATTTTCAATGATTCCGTTGTGAACCACAACCACATGATTCGATCGATGTGGATGTGCGTTCTCATCCGACGGCTTTCCGTGAGTCGCCCAACGGGTATGACCAATACCAATATGGCCTTCCAGAGTTTTTTCATCCAGACGTTTTTCTAAATTCTGAAGTTTTCCCTTAGCTCGAGCAACGTGAATCTCTTTGTTCGCGCATATTGCAATACCTGAGGAATCATATCCTCGATATTCAAGCTTTTTTAAGCTATTAATAAGAAAAGGTTGGGCATTTTTCCCACCAACATAACCTACAATTCCACACATTTATTAATCACCTTTCAAAACAATGGTTCCTGATCCAATTTGAGTTCCGTCTCCAATCTCAGCATCACAAAGATATACGCCAGTTCCAATTTTAACCCTTTCACCAAGGTGCACATTCGAGAGTCTCGAGCCTGCGTCAACTATGCACCGCTTCCCTAAAACAGACTTTCCTTCAATGAGAACTCTGCCCTGGAGAACGGAGTCTCGACCAATTTGAACTTCGGGATGAATCGAAGTGGTTCCTGGATCGTCTAAAGACACTCCTGATTCAAGAAGCCTCGCAGCCTTTTCGTCTTCAAAAAATCGTGTCACTTCTGAGAGCGTACTGCGATCATTGATGCCAAGAGCTTCCAAAGGTTCTTTGATCTGCATTCGACCTACAGATCGACCATGAGTCCGAGCATCTGAGATAACATCCGTTAAGTAGTACTCACCTTGCTGATTCGTGGGTTTTAGGCGGTCGATGGCTTCCCAAAGGAATTTGGGGTCATAAAAGCCAATACCTGTATTAACTTCCGTGATTTCTTTTTCTTCAAGTGTCGCATCTTTTTCCTCGACAATTCGAGCCACAAGGCCGTCTCCAGCCACAACAACGCGACCGTAGCCGGTGGGCTCTTCCAAATCAGCAGTCAAAAGTGTTACAGCATTTTTGGCAGAATCATGAAGCATTCGAAGACGCCTCAGTGTTTCAACTCGTATCCCAGGAATATCACCGTAAAGAATCAAAATGGGACCCGGAAAACCGTCAAAACAAGGTTTAGCTGTTTTCACTGCATCACCGGTACCTTTCATTTCTGATTGAAGCACCCATTCGACGCTTAAAAAACTAGAAAAAGTATTTTGAACCTCTTGCGCTTGGTGTCCTACAACAACTACCGTTTTTGTGGATCCTAAATCTTCCGCTGTTTTGAGAACATAGTGAAGCATAGGCATTCCAGCAACCAGATGAAGAACCTTCGCTAAATCAGATTCCATGCGGGTTCCTTTACCCGCAGCCAAGACAATGATCCCAAAAGCTCGGTTTTGATAGTTTTCAAATGACAAATCACGTGCTGTATAGCACAAGGTTTATTCGCATTCCAGATATGGCCAGATATGGATAGAAGTCGTGTCAAAGACCAATCCTGCGTCCTGTCCTATTTGAAGAGCCACATCTCTAATTGACGATGGGCAAAAGGAGTCTTAATAACCTCAAGTTAATAATTTTAAACGAAAATTTATTCATCGAAGCCAACGAATCATGGTTTTCATTATCTTCGGATTCTGATAACCTTAGCCGGTTGCGTTAAAAACCAAATAAACTTAACCAAAGTGAACCCCTACCAAAAATACTGATGTCCTACCGATACCCACTAAAATTTGGCAAGTATACCTTCGTGCGCCGCATCGCGGTAGGTGGAATGGCCGAAGTCTTTAAAGCCAAGCTTTTGGGACCAAAGAGTTTTGAAAAAACACTAGCTGTTAAGAAGATTCTTCCAGAGTTCAATGAAGATGAAGACTTCATTCAAATGTTTGTCGACGAAGCTCGCATTTCTTCAAACTTACATCATAGTAATATTGTTCAGGTCTTCGATTTTGGAGAAGTCCAAGGTTCTTATTACATTGCTATGGAGTGGGTCGACGGACCCAATCTACGCAATTTACTTCAAAGGCACCTAAAAACTCATTCGCGATTCCCTAAAGATTTGGCCATGTATATTTGTCTGCAAATTGCCAAAGCTCTAGACTATGCCCACAACGTTAGAATTGATGGCGAGAGCTCTATTCAACTGGTTCATCGCGATGTAAGTCCTCAAAACATTCTCATTTCACGGGTGGGCGAAGTCAAAATTACCGACTTCGGAATTGCAAAAGCAACGATCAAACTTTCTAAAACTCAACCCGGAAAAGTCCAAGGCAAACTCAGCTATATGTCGCCAGAGCAAGCTACTGGGAAGGCCATCGATCGGCGATCAGATATTTTTTCTCTGGGTATTATTTTCATTGAGCTTCTGACAGGGTCCAAAGCTTATGTCGGCGAAAACACAGGAGAACGCTTCGAGCGTATTCGCGAAGCCCGCGTGCCCAACCTTAAGGTACTCGTTCCAGACCTTCCTGAGAATCTTACGAACCTCATTTACACAATGGTTGCAAAAAACCCTGAAGATCGTCCCCAAAGTGGTCAAGAAGTCGTTGAAGCGCTCACTCGACTCTTGGCGAGTGCCTCATTAGCTCGCTTGGAGCAGGCGCTAGCAGAACTTGTTGAAATAGACTTTCCTAAGGAACAAAGTGATTCAAAAATTGATCCTCAGATTAACCCTCCGATGGACCCACCCGAAAAGTCAGAGCCAAACAAAATAGCTGATGAACAATTTACAGCCATTAGCGAAGGTCGTTTACCACTATCAATGTCCGAACATTCAGAACCTAAAACAAAACCGATAGAAATTCCTAAGACAGAGTTAGACATAAGTCTCAATAGATTTTTCCTCAAAAGAATGTTTCTGAAATTCCCAATAGGGTCCTATGTTGCTCTAGGCGGGCTTTTCGTAATTGCCATCTCTATCTTTATCTATATGCTACTTCACGAAGACAACCCATCCAACCAGAACATTGATAGCGCCATGATTCAACCTATGGCAACCGCATCACCTCAGGCTACGATTGCTTCGGGACCTGTAGACGTTGATCTTCGAGTGGCCGCCGAAGAACGTGAAAAGGAAATTCAAATGCGTCTACAAGAACTTGAAGATGAAGTATTTCAAGCTAAACGTGATGCCGAGAAAACAGCAAAGCAATTAGAGAAAGCCCAAGCCAAACTCAAAAAACTCGACCCAAATCAATTCTCGGGCCCTTGTCCAAAAAACATGATTCACATTCGAAGAGGAAATTTTCTTCTTGGCTCTAGCCCGGAAGACCCTGAGCGAAATGATTTGGTCGAAACAAAACTTCAAAGTGTTACTCTGCCAGGATTTTGTATTGATAAGTACGAATATCCAAACAAAAAGGGTGCCGTACCTCGAATTCGAGTAACATGGAACGATGCTGTCGACTTATGTGCAAAGCAAGGCAAAAGGCTTTGTTTTCAAGAAGAGTGGGAACGCGCCTGTAAAGGACCTGACTCTGACAATGAGGATAGAAAATATGTCTTTGGCAACTACTGGAGAGCTAATGTTTGTAATATGCAAACCGTTGTGGACGATCTCCCAAAAGACCAAAAAATTCTTCCATCTGGTCAGATGAAAAACTGCACCTCCAAAGAAGGTGTTTTTGATTTAACGGGCAATGTCGACGAATGGACATTTAGCCCGGGTACGTTTAACCCTGGAAGCCATGTTACAAAGGGGGATCAAGTTATCGGCCAAATTACCAAGGACGATGTGCCTCCATTCGAGAAGTTCCTCAAAGCTCAAAAGAACAAGACCTTGGTTTTCGATGCTGCAGAGACGCAAATTAAATTGTCTCACGAGTGTGGATTCAGTAGCATAGGCATACTATGATTAAACAAATTCTTTTAGGGGGACTATTCTTAGCAATAGGAGTAGCACACAGCGCCTCAATTGTTGTATTACAGGGTGACTCTTCTGATTTTGGTCGAAAATTTTTTTCTGGATTTTCGTCTGTGGTCACAGAAAGCATCAAAGCTTTTCAATATGATATCTCTAAAGACCGAGCGATTTTAGAACAAATCAAATCACTACAACCTGATCTCATTTTAACCATTGGTAAAGCTCCTGTGGAAGCGATGGTAAATTTACTGCCGTCAACCCCATTTATTGTTAGCGACTATTTTAGCCCTTCTCTTGTAAAAAAACCAAATGTCGTTTTGATGGAACGAATTCCGCCAACCGATGAGGCGTTTGAACTACTCTTTAAATTTAACCCCGAAATCAAAAGCATAGGTACAATATATAACCCTCAATATTCAAAGAGTATTTTCGACCGATTAGTTAAATCTGCCACTTCAAAAAAGATTCGAGTGGCCTCTATCAAAGCCAGTCAATCCAAAGATGTTAAGTCCTATGTAACAGCCTTTGCAGGGAAAATTGATGCCTATGTTGCTATTCGAGATTTAACACTTTCATCTCCTACCGCGATGCAAGCGATTTATGAGTTTTCCCAAAAGAATCAGGTTCCTGTTGTATCCTTGGACCCTGCACATCAAGGTCAACCTGCTTTAATCAATCTAGCCGTTGATCCAATTCAGTTGGGAACTCAAGCCTGGGAAGTCGCAAAAATTGTCCTTAGGGAAAAGAAGATCCCTGAACTTCCATCTAAATTGGCACCAAGTGAACTTAACTTAACAGTGTCATTGAGCGCTGTATCTCTTTTGGAAAAAGGAATGCAATTACTTCCGAAGTTTCTTCAAGAAACGACAGATGTAAACTACACCGTTCGCGTTATACACTAAGCTGAGAAGCTTTACTGAGTTAGAGATGTCAATTACCTAGATTAGGTATTAAACGACATAGATAATGGACGAGTAAATTAAACTACAGTAATCTTAACGCTATGTCTCAAAAAATGATGGAAAATCTGGTTTCGCTTTGCAAACGACGTGGTTTTATTTATCCCTCAAGTGAAATCTACGGTGGTCTTAACTCTTGCTACGATTACGGTCCTCTAGGAGTGGAACTTAAGCGAAACTTGAAAAACTTTTGGTGGAAATCAATGGTTCAACTACATGACAACATTGAAGGATTAGACTCTTCTATCTTAATGCATCCTAAAATTTGGGAAGCTTCCGGGCATGTGGCCAATTTTACGGATCCATTAGTAGACTGTAAAAAGTGTAAAAATAGATTTAGACAAGATCATCTCGAAGGTACGGTCTGCCCCAACTGCAAAGGCGAATTAACCGAAGCTCGTCAGTTCAATCTTATGTTTAAAACATTTATGGGACCTGTTGAGAGCGAAGCCAGCGTCGTTTATCTTCGCCCAGAAACCGCTCAAGGCATATACGTGAACTATCAAAATGTGCTTGGAACTTCCAGACAAAAAATACCCTTCGGAATCGCACAAATAGGAAAAGCATTTCGTAACGAGATCACCCCTGGCAATTTTATTTTCAGAACACGTGAGTTCGAACAGATGGAAATGCAGTATTTTGTAAAGCCTGGCGAAGATATGACGGCTTTTGACGAATGGAAAGAAAAACGCGTGGCATGGTACACAAAAATCGGCATTTCTAAAGACAAGATTCGCCTTCACGAACACGGCCCAGACGAACTAGCCCACTATGCAAAGAAGGCCTTCGATATTCAATACGAATTTCCGTTTGGCTGGCAAGAGCTAGAAGGCATCCATCACCGCTCTGACTTTGACCTCAATCAGCATCAAAAATTCTCTGGAAAAAATCTTCAATATTTTGATGAGGGGTTAAAAGAAAAGTATATTCCCTATATCATAGAAACTTCTGCTGGCTGCGACCGAAGTCTTTTATGCATTCTATGTGATGCATATACGGAAGAAGAAGAGCGCGTGGTCATGAAATTTAGCCCCCAAATGGCACCAGTTCAAGTAGCGGTACTTCCTCTTGTAAAAAAAGACGGCTTGGGAAAACTTGCCAAAGCAATCGCGGAAAATCTTCAAAACAAATTTTCTGTTTTTTATGATGAAAGTGGTTCAATCGGCAGACGCTATCGAAGACAAGATGAAATTGGAACACCTTATTGTGTCACATTTGACTACGACACGAAGACTAATCACACAGTCACTGTTAGAAATAGAGATACGATGAACCAAGATCGAGTTGGCACTGATCAACTGAGTGAATTTTTAATAAAACACCTTTCTATGAATCCGTGAAGTCCACTGTAGGTCCTTACACATTAGTCGCGAAACTTGGTGAAGGTGGAATGGCCGAAGTATTCAAAGCTATTAAACCTGGACCTGGAGGATTTGAGAAACCTTTAGCGCTCAAACGAATTCTTCCTCCCTATCATGATCGTAGCGATATGATTTCAATGTTTCAAACAGAAGCAAAAATTCACTCACAACTTAGTCATCCAAAGTTATTGAACCTCATTGACTTCTTCCAAGAGGAAAATAGCTTTGTCTTGGTGATGGAATACTTCAGAAGTAAAAACCTATCTCAAGTGATGTTGGATGCTAGGCGCCAACGAATTCTGATTCCTTGGCAGGCGTCCCTATTTATTTGCAGCGAACTTTTAGAAGCACTTCAATATGCTCACAACAAAAAAGATGCGAATGGTCCCTTACGTATTGTTCATCGAGATATCAGTCCACAAAACATTCTAATTTCTGAAGAGGGTTGGGTGAAGTTATCTGACTTCGGAATCGCTCTAGCTAATATTGAGCGAGATAAGACTGCCACTGGATTATTCAAAGGAAAGGTTAAATATCTATCTCCAGAACAAATTGAAAAACACTCTGCTGATTATCGTTCTGATCTATTTTCTACCGGAATCGTGCTCTATGAAATGATTTGTGGCTGTCATCCATTTTATGCCAAAAGTGACTTCGAAATCATGAATCAGATCACGGCTGGAGAATACAAGAAGCCCGCCGTTTTGGCGCCTCAAGTACCCCAAGTCATACATAATTGTATCGACAAGGCACTTTCCTTGAATCCAGAGGATCGTTTTCAAAGTGCTAAAGAGATGCGAGACAACCTTCTCACCGCTCAAGAATTAGACTGGAACCAAAGTGGACATTCGCTATTGATGGGATGGCTTGAGAATATATATAAACCGGATCAAATGCATAACGAAACACCTATTTCAAGTACCGTCATTCTTGGGGAGCAGACACGTATTTCCAAGAAACAATCCTATAAATGGATTCCTATTTTTTCCATGATAGCAATACTTGGAATGCTTGGCATGATTGTTTGGTATGCTCGACTTCATCTCCCATCAAACACATCGTCGCATGTAACATCCGTAGGTCGCTCGATCTTACGTTTCAGTGGTCAAGAAGGTTCTACGGTTTATCTCAACGGAAAGATTATTGGAAAACTCCCCATGCAACCCTACACTGTTGATCCAGGATCCTATGTCGTCTTGTTAGTGTCTCCAAAAAAGCAAACGACTATCAAAGAAATAACCCTTCAAGCTGGAGACCATACAACTGTGAATCAAGATCCATGATAGAACTTTTATTTTTGGTTATAAGTGCTTTCGCTCTTAGCCGAAATCCTTGGACCAAAGCTTTTGCGTTCGAATTCAACTTAGTGTTTGGATCCATCGCATTTTTTGTTTTTTTTGTATCCACGGTTATTCGGCACCATCTTAAACAGATATCATTTGAACAATCTTTCTATTCTTTAGGTTACCTCGTTGCTCCATTGAGCATTATCTTGATATCTCAAATAAATGGTTACACGTGTCGACTCGATATAGGTTTTTATTGGTTTATTCTGCTACCCGTTGTTTCAAGCATATTTGGTCTATCAAGTGCACATTTTGGTTCATCATGCTCAACAAAATTAAGTTGGAAAATCTTTATGGGTTTATTGCCTTCGCTTCTTTGGATGATCCTAATACTAGGTGACCTATATTTTAGGCCCTCCCTGTTTTTCTTTCATCCAGCCTTTGGCTACTTCCCAGGGCCATTGTATGACGAATGGATTCCTATTCTACCTAAAGTTATTTCATTTCGACTATGGACATTGGGATTTTCGATAGGGCTTTTATTGCTTTCGAGGAACAAAACACGCCGACACGCCATAGCTTTGCTTTTACCTTTACTTGTAGTGTTTTTGTTTCGATCTCATTTTGGATGGTCATTTTCTCATAAAGACATTCGAAATAAACTAGGAAATGAACTTACGATTTATCCAATGACACTTTATTACAGTAATAGATCATTTTCTACTGAACAAAAGGCAAGGAGATATCTTAGATCACTGAGTTATTACCTTCACGAAATCACTACAGAGCTTGATCTGGACATTAGATCCATCGAACCAATGGCCATTTATGTGTACCCAGATGCCAATATTAAACAGTTTTTAACAGGTACGCGATACACAGCGGTTGGTCACCCACTGCAACGATCTGTACATATTGTAAAAGAACCTGTTTATCAATCACTCCTTCCCCATGAGCTTACACATATTGTATCAGCAGCATTTGGCCCAAAACCATTTAACATTAATTTTAATGTAACAATTCTTGAAGGACTTGCTACAGCGATTGAAGGAAAACAAGGATCTCTATCGGTTCATGAATGGGCCCGTGCCATGATCCATTTTAAAACCTTACCCAACTTAAAGCATCTTCTCGGCAGCACAGCTTTTTTTTCGGAAGCTCCAAAAAAAGCCTATCTAGCATCAGGCTCATTTTGCAAATGGCTTCTTGATACAAAAGGCGCCTCTCTTTTTAAAGAGTATTACCAAACAAATAATTTTGAAAAGGTCTACCACGAAACAATGGCTGGCATGATTGATAAGTGGATTCAATTTTTGAAACTCAGACCCCTGACTAATTTGCAGTTACGATCAGCGGAAACTTCTTTGAAGCAAAAGCCCGTTTTTTCGCGATCATGCCCTCACGATGTTGCAGACATGTATCAACACTTTCTGAGATGCGATGATCAAAAGCTGTGCCAGTCCGAAGCTCTTGCAAAAGCCTATATTTTTTCAAACGATGATCCTTCAATAGGACTTCATCTTGCTAAACAATATTTATCTAGTTCTCAATTAGATTGTGCACAACAGCTCACTATGACTCTTTTAGAAAACAAAACCATGACAGATTCACAACAATTTCAAGCAAAACTTTTATCTGCAGATATTTGGTTTCTAAATGGCAATTTCAAAAGAGCAAAAAAACAATACGACGCCTTAAAAAGTGATCAAAACAATGTTTTTGTAGATTCCTTAGACCTAAGAACCAAACTGATTACCCTCGACAGAGCAACACTTCGAGAGATTCTTTCTAGCCGAGAGTCACAAACATCTTGGATGTTTTATCACCCAGACTTTTTCTTCTCATCTTTATCGACACTAAGTGTACATGGTGACAACTATCTCAAACTACTAAAAAACTTTGATCTCATACTTAGTAAAAACATTCATAAGCCTCGTGACTTTGAAACTAGTATTCATATTGCAAGGATATACGAAATTCTGGGACAAAATGAGAAAGCTTTAAAGTTTTACGAAGAGGCTCTTATTAAGGCTCCCACTGAAGGCTTTAGAATTCAGATTGAACGAGATCAAAATAGACTAAGATTTGTCAATCAAACGCTTTAATCTTTTCAGATCATAGCTATTTTGTTTTGAACAAATCAAATTTACGCCATGAGACTCTACAATAACCAAGTCATTGAGTCCGAATATTACCCATTTCCCTGACTCACTTCTAACAAAATTGCCCTGCCCCTCAACAACGCGCGCATTGCTTGAAATAATATTATCTTGGTCTTTTTTCGCCAAGGCCTTGTACACTGCCGACCAAGTCCCAAGATCTGACCACGAAAAATGAGCTGGCACGACTTCGACGTGAGCACTCTTTTCCATCAGTGCGTAGTCAATGGAGATATTAGGCAATTGATTATACAGGCGTTCTAGGTTCATCTTAGACCTAAAAAGTTTATACATTTTTGGGGCATACTTTTTAATTTCAGACAAAAACATATTGGTTTGCCAACAAAACATACCACTGTTCCAATAGTAATTTTTCTCTCGGGCATATTTCTTGGCACGAGTTGCATTGGGTTTTTCTATAAATCTTTTTACGGTGTAGTATCGCTTTTTCTTTCTTTCAAGTTTAGCTTCGATGTAACCAAATGATGTATCTGGTGACCGAATAGGCATTCCGAACGTCAAAAGAGATTTTCCTTCCGATGCTCGCTTTGACATGGTTTCTACATACTTGGCAAACGCATCCACATCGGGGACATAGTGATCCGCGGGCACAATCATCACCGTAGCAAATCCTCCTACGCTTTGGTCGATTGTCTTGGTTGCCAAGATACAAGCTGGAGCTGTGTTTTTCCCTTTGGGCTCCAAAATCATATTCTCGGGACGCATATGTGGCAACTCTGAGAGCGTAGCTTTTAAAAGTGATTTTGTTGTTACAATCCAAATATTGGACTTTGGTACGAGCCTAGCACAACGCTCGTATGACTGAAGTAAAAGTGATTTATTATAGGGTAGTTTTAAAAAAGGCTTTGGCATGCCCTTTTGGCTCATTGGCCATAAACGTTCCCCCGCACCTCCTGACAAAATAGCTATGTGAAGTGTCTTATTTTTTAAGACTTGGCGTGTTCTTTGTTTTTCCATATCAAGTCAATTCCAAACAATACTGCGCCCACGGTTATAGCAGCGTCAGCAACATTAAATGCTGGCCAGTGATATTGCTTGATAAACACATCTAAAAAATCAACAACATACCCCAGGCGAATCCGGTCAATTAGATTACCTAAAGCTCCTGCCATGATAAGACCTACACCCCATATCGAATATTTATGATCGTCATCTAATTTATAATATAAGAACACAAGATATGCGAGAGCAGCAAATGAAACCGTCACGAAAAATGGTTTTGACATCGTATTTCCCATGCCAAAGGCTGCTCCCTTATTATGAACTAGTGTGAGGTGAAAAAAACCTTCGAGAATCGGTCGACTGTCACCCAATCTAAACGATTTTGAAACCCAAAACTTGGTTCCAAGGTCAATAATAAGGACCGTTATAAAGGTTGGAACGAGATAAATCCATTTGTCGAGTTTTGAACGCATTGGCACTTTCTTTGCTTTGTATAAATGAAAACTACCAAGGAAATTGAAATTGTACCAACTCTTTAGATATTTTTGCCATGCGATATTAAATTTCATAGCACCAAATATTTGTCTCGGTTGCGAACATTTCATTGAGAACCCTGTGCGAATCAATATATGCGACTCGTGTTTTCAAGCTATATTTTCACCCTATGTCATTCGCATGCCGCATTTTGATTGTATTGCGGGCGGAACTCACAGCAAAATACTTAGAAAAATCATTATTAATGCAAAATTCCACCAAGACCCCTTTTCGACTCTGATACTAGAGCATTTTTTAGACGAAACATTTAAGGACATGCTCACAGATCGACAATTTGACGTAGTCACATGCATTCCAAGTGCACCAAAGCATGTTCGAAGGAGAGGTATCGATTTACCGAATTTTCTGACATATCGCCTCGCTAGAAAGCGCCATTTGAAATTCTCACACGAAGCAATCATTAGGAAAGGTCGTAAAAATTCACAAATAGGATTAAATAGGCAAGATCGTTTCAAAAACATCAGGCGATCATTCGTGTGCAAATTAGATTTGCATGATAAAAGCATCTTAGTGGTTGATGACGTCTATACAACTGGCGCTACAGCAGAAGCTGTAGCGAAAATTCTTCTTAGATCTGGTGCCAAAAATGTTTTATTTTTGGTATTGGCCCGCACACCTAAAGCAATTTTCTATGAACCTTCATAAAACCTCAATACGTTCTTGGTCTTGGATCCTCTATGATATGGGAAACTCTGCGTATGGCAGCATCATGGTTACGGCCTATTTTGTTTTGTATTTTAAAAGTGCCATTGTTAAGGACGTTTACCTAGGAGACCTATTGTGGGGTAAAATGATTGGTGGTTCAATGTTCTTTTTAGCACTCGTTAGCCCAGCGCTAGGAGCCATAGCGGATCGTGGAAAATCGCGAAAAAAGTTTCTCATTGGTTTTACCCTGCTCTCTATTTTAGCTACGGCCGTGCTTGCTCTTTCAAAGACTACAAATTTGACCCTATCAATCCTACTTTTTTGCCTTTCGCTGATAGGATACGAAGCAGGCATTACTTTCTACGATAGCTTTTTAAGTAGCGTAAGCACCGAGAAAACAATTGGGAAAATTTCTGGACTTGGCTTTGGTCTCGGCTACTTGGGTGGTATTTTATCAATCTTTTTATCTTATCCTTTTATCACCAGCGGAGCTTCTTCTGAGTGGAGCATGGCGCCTCTTTGGATCGTCGTTATTCAGTTTTCTTTATTGTCTGTCCCCGGCTTTTACTTACTTCGCGAAAGGCAAGATAATGCTGCGGACAGAGAACCCTTGGGAACTACTGTCAGACATGGTTTTTCGAATCTTTGGCAAACACTTCGAAAATTAAAATATTATCCGGACCTTTTAAAATTTCTAATTGCTTATCTATTTTTCTTTGATGGAATCGCAACCGTCATAAGCTTTGGAGGTACTTTTGCCAAAGATACTCTTGGTTTTGGAACAAAAGAGATCTTTTTAGTTTTTATTTTATCTAATCTGATTGCGGTTCCAGGTTCATTTCTTGGAGGATTCATGACTGATCGAATCGGCGCAAGAAAAACCATTTTGGCAACTCTTATGGTGTGGATAGCAACCATATGTATGTTAATGGCAAGCCAATCAAAAGAGTCTTTTTATTTTGTGTCCGCGATGGTAGGGATTGGCCTTGGTTCAACTCAAGGTGCTGCGAGAGCGCTATTCGCGAAGTTTGTACCAACGGGCCAAGAGGCCCAATTTTTTGCACTTAAAGGAATCTGTGGCAAAGCAGGAACTGTATTAGGACCCCTCACTTTTGGAATGGCCTCTTATCTCGCGTCAAGCCAAAGATTTGCCGCTGGTACGCTTATTATCTTTTTTGTCATTGGCTTCATCTTAGTTTACGGTGTAAACGAAAGCGAAGGCATACGACAAGGTCGTCATCATTATGAAAAAATTGCTCATTATTAGTGGTGTTCTCATCGAACCTGGGCAGGTTCGAGAAATTCATTTGCCCATTTCGGAAACACCCAACGCACGCTCTACAATTCTACCGATTACGGTTGTTCGTGGAGTTGAGGAAGGTCCTTGTATTTTTTTGACAGCAGCCGTACATGGAGACGAACTTAATGGTATAGCAATTCTGAAAAGTCTTATGATCAAGATCAAGCCTGAAAAACTGAGGGGCGCTCTTATCATTGTTCCGATTGTCAACATGCTTGGATTTTTAGGTGAGTCCAGATATCTAAGTGACCGAAGAGATCTAAATCGAATGTTCCCTGGCACACCAACGGGCAATATGGCACAAAGAATCGCTTATAAGTTTTTTCATGAAGTCATAAGACACGCAGATGCAGGAATCGACTTTCATACGGGTGCCGAAAACCGAGAAAATTTTCCTCATGTGAGGGGTGATCTGAAGAATATTCAGGTTCGAAAATACGCAAAAGCCTTTGGATGTAGAATCATTATTGATCAAAAAGGACTAAAAGGAACCCTTAGATATGCTGCAACCGAGCGAAAAATCCCAACCATTGTTTTCGAGGGAGGAACGGCCAACACTTTTCAAAGACCGATTGTGCAAACTGGAGTGAGAGGGACGATACGATTTCTAAGAAATCTGGGAATGCTGCGTGAGAAAAGACGATTTTCCAGGAAACGAAGCCTTCCATTTCAAATTGTTGCCAAGAAAGCTCTGTGGGTTCGAGCTGACAGAGGAGGTCTTTTAGAACTCAAAGTTCATCCGGGAGAACTGCTTTATCGAGGAGATCCGGTGGCTATTATCTCGAATCCGTTAGGTCGAGATGTTCACGGAATATCTGCACCTATGACGGGACTTGTCATTGGTGTTACAACCAGCCCTCTGGTTAGCCCAGGAATGCCTATTGTGCATATGGTTGAAATCAACCGAACCCTCAAAACGATAGAAAAGCATCTAAAAAACCGAAAATTGACGTTGGCATTTCCAAACCACATAGGATAAGACGCCCCTCATGCAGTTTTCAATTGGACATTTAAACTATACGAGCAATCTCTTCATGGCACCCATGGAAGGCATCACGGATGTACCGTTTCGCAAGATAGTTAGAAAATTTGGATGTGCTGTCACATGCACACAAATGATTCATGCCAATGGTCTTTTGAAAGGAGATCAACATCGCATGCATGAAGTCACCGCCATTGATCCTGATGAAACCCCCGTGGGTATTCAGATCTGCGGATCAGAGGCAAATTCAATCGCAGATGCGGCACAAAAGTCAGAGCTAATGGGTTTCTCGTTCATCGATATTAACATGGGATGCCCCGCAAAAAATGTTGTAAAAAATGGGTCAGGATCCGCTTTACTTCAAGATCCTTTAAAAGCAGGTCGGATTGTCCACGAAGTCAAAAAGCGCGTCAGTATTCCAGTGACCGTCAAAATTAGAGCAGGATGGAACGATGAATATAAATCTGGACTTGAGGTCGGTCGAATTGTCGAAAGCGAAGGCGCAAGCCTCGTCACAATTCACGCCAGAACCAAAGCGCAAAAATTTAAGGGCAAAGCGGATTGGATGCTTATTCAAGCTTTAAAATCAATGATTAAAATTCCGGTTGTTGGCAATGGTGACTTATTTCAACCTGAAGATATCCAAGTCATGGCAGAAAAAACCTCTGCCGATGGTTTCATGGTCGCACGAGGTGCCTTAGGTAACCCATGGATATTCGCCGGATATCGACCAACGACGGGTGAAATCTATAAAACCATTCTCAAGCACCTCGAACTTCATCTAAGTTTTTACCCAAAAAAAGAGCGAGCACTAATTACATTTCGAAAACATGTGGCGTGGTACACCAAGGGCCTTCGAGATTCATCGGTGTTTCGGGTCCGACTTTTCAAAGAGCCTTCACTGGAGATATTTAGACATATGCTTTCAGAGTACTTTAAAACACTCGACCCTTTAGAAGTACCGTAGGCTACTTTATCGACAGTCCTCTTATATATTAAATGAAATTTTGGCCGCCCAACGAAGGTTTCCATCTGTCCTACTTGTTACGCCAACTTCTTCGTGGTAGATAGCCGCGTCGAGCTTAAGGACCCATAGATCAAATGTGGCGCCTGCCGTAAGGTATCCCTGTGAAACACCTGCTCGCACTGCAACAATCCATGGAAGTTTTGATTCCAAACCAAAGTGAACTTTTGTTAAAAAAGGCCTTTCCTCGTTAATTTCTCGAAGATCAAGAGCCACAACATTTTTAAGTTTCCAAAGATCTGGATGAACAGCCACTCCCAAATTCATGGTTTGGCCATTTGAAGGAGCCAAACCAAAATCAGGAGACCCAATATCTTGCCAAGTAAATCCAACAGCAGGCTTTAAAAGTTGATACCATTTTGCATCCTTCCAAAGAGAAAACGCCAAATTGGACTTGAGGCCCAAGTCTACACCCATTCCAAAACGTCGCTCTTTAATATTTTCAAGTTGACCTGTCAGCTTTAAATCACCATTGGCATCATCACCAATGTCACTGTAGTCAACAATCTCATCCTGCTCATTAATTGCAAATCGCACCGTGGGTCTAATCGTTACACCAACCTGAAGAAGTTTTTCCCAAAAGTCATGTGCGCCAGACACATAGAAAGCAGCATCACCAAGGTTTCGAAGATTAAACTGCGGATTAGAACCTGCCTGACGAACACTTAAACTTAGTCGTTCGTCAATCACGAGTCCCGCAGCAAAATTTTTTCG
Organism: Bdellovibrionales bacterium; assembly: GCA_020434375.1. Classification (GTDB taxonomy): domain Bacteria; phylum Bdellovibrionota_G; class JALEGL01; order JALEGL01; family JAGRAY01; genus JAGRAY01. Next base: position 17,218 of record JAGRAY010000009.1, read on the forward strand.
AACGTAATTAAATACATCCATGGAGAATCGAATATATCTAAATTTACCTGAGTTGTTTTGAACAAACTCATTAAACACGCGTGTTTTGTCTGGATCACTTGCAGCGCTATCTAAATCGTCTTTCAAGTCTTTAATATCTCCGATAAGATCGACAGCATTTTTTGAAAGTACAAAAGTCGGCGACAAAAACTGAAAACGTCCTTTTTCAAGATCGTTGAGACCTGCCGGATTGTAAAATGGCGAAGAATCATGCGAACCTTCGATTGCAACGCCTACATTGCCCATTCCTAAATTTCTAACTTGGCGATTAATCGTAGGAGCCTCTCCCGGAAAGTTTTCTACTGCGATGGCACTCATATTTAGGAAAACAGTTACAGCAAGGTATAAATAGGTTGTTTTGATATTCATGATGCTCCTTTAGGATTAGCTACAAAGTTCATTGGTGAAAAAGGTTGGAAAATCATTACTGGCACTAACTTCCAATGCGGTCTTAACCGTATCTAATTTATTGTATAGTCCTAAATCACTGGGAAGACCTGCGCCATTGCCATCACTGGGCAACACGTCAAGATTTTCAGAAAACCTTGCTTCCTGCTCTGCAGTCAGATTCACAGAACAGTCACTGCCGACTCGTGTGGTCGATCCTGCTATTTCAAACAATCTCGACAAAAACAATAGTAGATAGATGTTTTGGCTAGAAATCTCTGAAACGGCCAGTTCCGCGAGAAGATTCGTCGCCGTCTCTACTTTTGCAATTTTTTCCTCACTGGACGGTGCAATTTTTCTGAAAGTCTCAAACTCTGTTTCACCTGCGCCAGCGGGATCCTGAATACAAGCCAATAGTCCCAATAGTCCGACATCTCCGGCAGGGCAATTTGGGTTTCCACTTAGGGCACCATTTGCCAGGCTTGCCTCCGCCAGAAAATATTTGGCCTCTAAGTTTGTTGGATCTTCATTATAAAGTGTTGATGCAAGGGCCTCGGCTTCCTCATATCGTGCCTGATCAAGAAGAGATCTTACTTGCTCTAGATTACTTTCTGTCGAGTCTACACAAGACTGAAAAAATAACGCAAGGCAGGCAGTGACGGAGAACAATAGAACTTGACGCATTGTGATCATATTTTCCTTTCTGAATCTTTTTATTATAGGTGGGTTATTCTAGCTTTCAAGCGTTTTAGGAGTTGGTTATAATAAATCCTACATGACAAACTTAAGCACCGCTATTCAAGAGTTAAAAACATCTATCGAAAAAACTATTTTTGGTAAAAAGGACGTTATTGATTTGCTTCTCACCTGCATGCTCGCAGAAGGTCATACATTAATTGAAGATGTACCCGGAGTCGGAAAAACTACTCTGGCTTCGTCTTTGGCTAAATCAATCGATGGTTCATTTCAAAGGATACAGTTTACAAGCGATCTTTTGCCATCAGATATGATTGGCGTTCCAATATACAATGAAAATCAACGTAGCTTTGAGTTTCATCCCGGACCCATCTTTGCGAATATTGTGCTGGCTGATGAAATTAATCGAACCACTCCAAAAACGCAAAGTGCTTTACTTGAAGCGATGCAAGATGGCCAGGTCACTGTCGATCGAACCACTCACGAATTGCCACGTCCTTTCATGGTTATTGCCACGCAAAATCCAATTGAGTTTCGTGGTACATATGCATTGCCAGAATCTCAAATGGATCGCTTTATGATGAAACTCCACATGGGATACCCAGAACCAGATCAGGAGCTTCGGGTCTTAAAAATGAGAACCTTAGGAGAAAACCATAACGACATAAAACCCATACTAGATGCAAAAAAGATTTTGACAATGCAAGAGCAAGTCAAACTTATTCGCGTTGAGGAAAGTGTGGCTCGCTATATGCTAAACATTATTTCATCCACTAGAAATTCAAGAACCATTGACCTAGGGGTTAGCCCTAGAGGATCTGTGGCACTGTATCGTGCTTCACAAGCCTATGCTTTTGTTCAGGGACGATCCTATGTCACACCTGACGATGTGAAAAAACTTTGCGTTCCTGTTCTCTCTCATCGAATTCTTATCAACCGGCAAAGAGATCTTAAAGATGGCGTCAACGGTTATACCTTTCAGACTGAGGAGGATCTTTTGTTTGATGTCGTAAATCAAATAGATATTCCCGTTTGAGGACCATTTGAAAAAAAACCAATATCGCATTGAACTAACACGAGTTGGATATTTATTCATCGCTCTTTGCCTTGGAATTGGTATTGCTGCGCTCAATACGGGGAACAATCTTTTATACTTAACGTTCGGCATGATGCTAAGCTTCATTATCTTATCCGGTATTTTATCTCAAAACACCTTATATGAGATTTATCTGACGCCTCGATTTCCTAAACGCATTTATGCCAAAACGCCTTTAGCCGTGAGGTATTTAATAGAAAATAAAAAAAACTATTTTCCTTCCTATGCGATCAATGTTTTTCCAGCAACTTCGGATTCAATCTCAATGGATGGTGCCTTCGTTTTAAAAATACCACCGAGAGGCTCCCAGGAAGCCTTGAGCAGAATCATCTTTCCCAAAAGAGGACACCACCCTCTTCCTGGATTTCGAGTGGAGACTTCTTATCCGTTTGGATTTTTAAAGAAATTCATGATTCAATCGTCTAAAGAAGAAACTCTGGTTTATCCGTCCGTCTTTCCGATTCAACCAAAAACTGGACTAGAGAATCAATACTTAGGAGAACTGTTATCGGGTCAAAGAGGAGAGTCTGGAAACCCTTATGGTATCCGTCAGTTCGTGTTTGGTGATCCTTATCGCTATATTCACTGGAAATCTTCTGCAAAAAAAGGAGAACTTCGAATCAAAGAATTTGAAAATGAAAAACGCATGTCGCTAGAAGTCGATCTTAGACTAGATAGTTCTCCCCAAGCGGACTCAAGCACTAGAGAAATAGCCATCTCAATAGCTGCATCTTTGGTTATTGCACTCAAAAAAAAAGGTATTGATATTTTTTTACGCATTAATGGCTCTATTGTGAATGCACATCTGGAGGATGAAATGCTTTCTGCTCTGGCTCTCTGCGAGCCTTCCAAGAAGCCTTTCGAATATAAAAACATTACCAGGCAAGGACAAGCCATTGTCGTCAGTGATCTATCAACAAAACATCTACCTTCAGATGTATTTTTAACAATATCAAGAGAGCGATTTGCGGATTACATCTAACACCTTTGGACAGTACCTTCACTGGTTTTCGTGCACCTTGGTTTTTATTGGTTTTTCAGCAATATTAATCACCAATAGTTATTTCACATCTGTATCTTTGGGAGTATTTTTTACAACTTTATATTTTATTTTTGGTGACAAGCTTCTTCGATTTTCACCGCCAAGAAGCGTTTGGAACATTTTTGCTGTCATTATTTTTGTCTACCTTGCTTATCAAAGTTTTTTTGGCGATCTCGATTTGGTCGGTAACGCGATTTCATTCGTTGTATATCTTCAAATCGTAAAAATACTATCGCCTAAAGATATTCGCGATTGGTACCAAATTTACCTGCTGAGTTTTCTTCATATCCTCGCTTCCACAACGATTTCCTCTGACATGACGTTTGCCGTTCCATTTATCGTTTATCTTATTGTAGCGACGTGGACGCTAACACTCTTCAATATTAGACTTCAACAAGAAACAACTTCAAGTTCTAGCACTCGACACTCACTTATAGACCGCCTACTTCGCTCAACAGATGTTGTGACGCCACGGTTTTTTGCAACCACATCATTGTTGTCAGTTTTTATTATGATTTTTGCCTTAGTCATATTTTTTATTTTTCCTCGTATTTCTATGAAAAACTTTCTAAGGCGTGTTTCCCCTAAACAAGATATTTCTGGCTACTCCGGAGAAGTTGAGCTTGGAACCATCGGAAGAATCAAAGAAAACAATACGATTGCTTTGCGCGTTGAACTTCCCGAAAAAACCATAGATAACGTAGACATCGAAGAACTATATTGGAGAGGCACTTCAAGTGACTACTTTGATGGCAAAAAGTGGTCTCAATCCACAAGCGACAGGCATCCCATATATGTGGATGCCGACGATAATATTTTAAAAACAAAATATCCGACTTATCCAGGCGGAAAGATTTTAGAATATAGCGTGCTATTAGAAGCACTCAACACACCCATCTTGTTCGCATCTGATCGCTTACTTCGAGTTACTTGGGATAAACCCTTAATCGAAAAATTTCTACGTCGATCTTTGGGTATTGACTACAGCGACGAATACGGAAGCTATCACTTTCAAAGCACTCAAAATTTTTCCAGTGACTTAACCTATCGCGCTGAGTCAATGATTGGGCAACCTGATGCTGAGCTTCTTAAGTTAGTAGATAATAGTAATATTCCGTACTCGCTCAAACAAACCTACCTTCAGCTTCCTCCTCTGGACAAAGATGTTATTGAGGTTCTCAAAAATATTCCTGTCCAAGGAGAAACTGTTTACGAAAGAGCCCGATCTATTCAGTCATTCATAGAAAACAATTACGATTATACGGTCGATGTTCAAGACATTGGTATAAAAAACCCAATGCGTTTTTTTTTCTTGGAAAGAAAAAAGGGGCATTGCGGGTATTTTTCAACTGCATTGATTGTGGCTCTTCGATATCATGAAATTCCATCAAGGCAGGTTATAGGATTTAGAGGTGGGGACTACAACCCCATTGGAAATTATCTTGCGATTCGTCAGAACGATGCTCATGGTTGGGCAGAGGTTTATTTTCATAAATATGGTTGGATCAGATTTGATCCCTCTCCGGCTAGCGCTGATTCAATGACCTTACAGGGAAGTATTGCAAAATCATTTTTTCAAATGACTGATTACCTAAGACTCAGATGGAATAAGTACATCGTTGAGTATGATTTGCGATCCCAAGCAAATATTATTGAAAAAATTGGTAAGCATCTGTCTACATGGATCAAAGGAGATAATTCTAAGGACCTGGATCTAACCAAAGATTCAGATGAGGAAGCGACCATAAAGAAAATTTCTTTCAAAAACCTAATACTCATGGTGAGTTTCTTTCTACTTCCAATCTTAGGCCTTCTGCTCTATCTATTTATCAAGAAAACTCATAAACAAGGCATTCACCGGGAACTAAAAGAAACTCTTAGAATCCTGGCCAAAAAAGGATTTAAAAAAGAGCGATTTAGTACCATACGTGAGTTCAGTGATGAGATCGAAGATAAATTAGGAGCCATGCCCTCGCTGAATCACCTCACTAACATGTACTACGAGGAACGCTTTGGAAATATCTCCCATTCTCAGGGCGAATGGCAAAAACAGCTCAACGAATTAAAGAAAAATCTTAGGGCTTCAAAGTAAGATTGTCATTGACCCACTTCAAAAGAGCCGAAGGATCCACAAGTGTTGAACCTTTATTTGACCGAACTTTTACTTCGACTTTTCCTTCTAGCATACTTTTTTTACCCACGGTGACTCGAAGAGGTATTCCCAACAAGTCAGAGTCTTTAAATTTTCCACCAGGTGACACCTCGCGATCATCGTAAAGAACATCTATTCCATTACTCAAAAGCATGGCATAGATCTCGTCTGCTTTGCCCTTGAGATCACTATTTTTTAAATCTACTAATATAAGACTTACGTCAAAAGGAGCGAGAGGTGGCGGAAAGACAATTCCAGAGTCATCATGATTTTGCTCGATGGCTGCAGCTGCAACTCGCGTAATTCCAATTCCATAGCAACCCATTACCACGGGATACTGTTTTCCGTTCACGTCGGTGTAGAACGCCCCCATCGACTCACTATATTTGGTTCCAAGCTTGAATATATGCCCTACTTCAATACCACGCTCTTCCACCAGTGTCTTTCCGCATTGACGACATAAGTCTCCAGCTCTCACATCGTGAATATCGACATGATCTACAATTTCAAAGTCTCTTCCTGGTACAACATTGTCCATATGAAAATCCTTTTTATTGGCCCCCGAAACATAGACCTGGCCTTCCTGAACTCGAATATCGACAACAATCTTTTGCAAACGATCTTTGCCTAAAACCAGACCAAATGGACCACAGTACCCTCTAAAAGAGCCCGATATTTTTTCTAGGTCTTCATGGGAAGCTAGCTTAAGGTCATTGACTTGAAGATGACGCTTGAGTTTAACTTCATTGACCTCTCGATCTCCAGTCAAAACAACCGCACAAATGTATTTGTCGTCACACTCATAAAATAAGACTTTTAAAAGATGTTCAGGTACTTTTTTTAAAAACTTTGATACTTCATCGATCGATTCTACGCCAGGCGTATGAACTTCAAACATTTCTTCAACGGATGACACCTTGGCACTATCGCCTTGGATACGAGCGTAGGCTTTTTCGATGTTCGCGGCATAGTGACACTCAGAGCATACTATCAGCTTGTCTTCTCCGGACTTTGCCAAAACCATGAACTCTTGAGATGTTTTTCCACCTATATTCCCGGTATCGGCGTCAACAACTCTAAATTTTAAGCCGCATCGCTTAAAAATATTAAAATAGGCATTATACATCGCCTGATAACTAGTATCAGCTTGTTCATCAGACACATCAAAGCTATAGGCGTCTTTCATAATAAACTCTCGCCCCCTGAGCAATCCAAATCGAGGTCTTACTTCGTCTCTAAATTTAGTCTGAATCTGATAGAAAGTTCTGGGAAGGTCCCTATACGAACGGATCTCCCTTCGCACCAGATCCGTAATGACCTCCTCATGCGTTGGTCCAAAGCAGTAAGAGCGATCATGTCTATCTTTAATCCGAAGAAGCTCGGGACCAGCACTCTCCCAACGACCGCTCTCAATCCATAATTCAGAGGGATGGATGGCAGGGAGTAGCACTTCAAGGGCTCCGGTTTTGTTCATTTCCTCGCGAACAATGTGCTCGACTTTACGAAT